>JAQBPI010000203.1 GCA_028287605.1 Chloroflexota bacterium | reverse complement strand
ACGCGGCGCTGCAGGGCGCGCATCGGCGCCGGCGCGGTGCGGCGGTCGGCCCGGATGGCGGAGGCCGCCGACGCCGACTGCGGGTGCGTCAGCACCTCGTCGTGCGGCTGGTTCTCGACCACCACGGCGACCAGCACGGCGGCGCCCGCCGCCAGGGCGGCGGGTCGCGACCGGAGCATGGTGGCGAGACGGGGGTGGAGGAAACGCATGCTCGATCGGTCGCCATGGTAGCGGCGGGAGGGAGGATTGGCCAGCACCGGTGTCGGGTATCACCGCACTGTCGTATCAGCCATCGAAGGTACCCATCGCGCCGTGAGACTCGACCGCTTCACCGAGCGCTCCCAGGAGGCGCTCCAGGCCGCCCAGCAGGCGGCCCAGACACTCCAGCATCCCACCGTCGACCCCGAGCACCTGCTGCTCGCCCTGCTGGAGCAGCCCGAGGGGCTCGTGCCCGGCGTGCTGCGCCGGCTCGAGGTCCAGCCCGAGCCGCTCGCCGCGCGGCTGCGCTCCACCCTGGACGCGCGTCCCAAGCAGATCGGCGTCGCCGAGCCGGGTGTCGGCCCGGCGCTGCGCACCGTCCTCATGGCCGCCTTCGACGAGATGGGCCGGCTCAAGGACGAGTACGTCTCCACCGAGCACCTGCTGCTCGCGCTCGCCGGCCAGGACCAGGGCGAGGCGGCGCGGATGCTCAAGGCCGCCGGCGTCACCCGCGAGCGCATCTACGGCACTCTCGAGGCGGTGCGCGGCTCGCAGCGGGTCACCGACCCCAACCCCGAGGCCAAGTACGAGGCGCTCGCCAAGTACGGCCGCGACCTCACCGACGCGGCCCGCGCCGGCAAGCTCGACCCGGTGATCGGCCGCGATGCGGAGATCCGGCGGGTGGTGCAGGTGCTCTCGCGCCGCACCAAGAACAACCCGGTGCTCATCGGCGAGCCCGGCGTCGGCAAGACCGCCATCGCCGAGGGGCTGGCCCAGCGCATCGCCGCCGGCGACGTCCCCGAGGGCCTGAAGGACCGGCGCGTGGTCGCGCTCGACCTCGGCGCCATGGTGGCCGGGAGCAAGTACCGCGGCGAGTTCGAGGACCGTCTCAAGGCGGTGCTCAAGGAGGTCACCGCCAGCGACGGCCAGGTGGTCCTCTTCATCGACGAGCTGCACACCCTGGTGGGCGCCGGCGCCGCCGAGGGCGCGATGGACGCGGGCAATATGCTCAAGCCCGCGCTGGCCCGCGGCGAGCTGCGCTGCATCGGCGCCACCACCCTCGACGAGTACCGCAGGCACATCGAGAAGGACGCCGCGCTGGAGCGCCGCTTCCAGCCGGTGATGGTCGAGCCGCCCTCGGTGGAGGACACGATCAGCATCCTGCGCGGCCTCAAGGAGCGCTACGAGGTGCACCACGGGGTGCGCATCACCGACCCGGCGATCGTCGCCGCCGCGGTGCTCAGCAACCGCTACATCACCGACCGCTTCCTCCCCGACAAGGCCATCGACCTGGTCGACGAGGCGGCCTCGCGGCTGCGCATCGAGATCGACTCCCTGCCCACCGAGCTCGACACCGTCGAGCGCGAGATCCGCCAGCTGGAGATCGAGCGCGAGGCGCTGCGCAAGGAGAGCGACGCCCCCTCGCGGGAGCGGCTCGATGCGCTCGAGCGCGAGCTCGCCAACCTGCAGGAGGGCGCCACCGCGCTGCGCGAGCGCTGGCAGCAGGAGAAGTCCGCCCTGGAGGCGATGCGTGCGATCAAGGAGCAGATCGAGCAGCTCCGCCACGACGCCGAGCGGGCCGAGCTGATGGCCGACTTCGCCCGCGCCGCCGAGCTGCGCTACGGACGTCTCACCGAGCTGGAGCGCCGGCTCGCCGAGGAGGAGCAGCGGCTGCACCTGCGCCAGGGCGAGCGTCCCCTGCTCAAGGAGGAGGTCGACGAGGAGGACATCGCCGAGGTCGTCGCCACCTGGACCGGCGTCCCGGTGAGCCGGATGCTCGAGGGCGAGATGCACAAGCTGCTGCGCATGGAGCAGGGGCTGCACCAGCGCGTGGTCGGCCAGGACGAGGCCATCACGGCGGTCGCCAATGCGGTGCGCCGCGGCCGCGCCGGCCTCAGCGATCCGAACCGCCCGATCGGCTCGTTCATCTTCCTCGGCCCCACCGGGGTGGGGAAGACCGAGCTCGCCCGCGCCCTCGCCGAGTTCCTCTTCGACGACGAGCGCGCCATGGTCCGGCTCGACATGAGCGAGTACATGGAGAGGCACACGGTGGCGCGGCTGATCGGCGCGCCCCCCGGCTACATCGGCTACGACGAGGGCGGCCAGCTCACCGAGGCGGTGCGCCGGCGTCCCTACGCGGTGCTGCTCCTCGACGAGATCGAGAAGGCACATCCCGACGTCTTCAACGTGCTCCTGCAGCTGCTCGACGACGGACGCCTCACCGACGGCCAGGGCCGGGTGGTCGACTTCCGCAACACCCTGGTGATCATGACCAGCAACCTGGGATCGCACCTCATCGCGGCGCTCCCCGAGGGCGCCGGTGACGAGGAGGTGCGGCAGATGCGCGGCGCCGTGCTCGACGAGGTGCGCGGGCACTTCCGTCCCGAGTTCCTCAACCGCGTGGACGAGCTGATCCTCTTCAGCCGCCTCGACCGCGGGCAGCTGCGCGAGATCGTCGGCATCCAGCTCCGCTCGCTGCGCGACCGCCTGGCGGCCCGGAAGCTGCAGCTGGAGATCTCCGACGCGGCCATGGACCTGCTCGCCCGCGAGGGCTACGACCCGGTGTACGGCGCCCGGCCGCTGAAGCGGCTGATCCAGCGCCGCCTCCAGGACCCGATCGCCATGGCGATCCTCGAGGGCAGCGTCCGCGAGGGCGACACCGTCACCGTCGAGGCCGAGGGCGATGTCCTGGTCGTCAGAGGGGGCGGTGGCGGGCCCGCCGAGCAGGGCGGCGACGCCGTCGACGCCGAGGTGGTCGAGGCCTGACCGCGGGAGGGGCCGCCGGCACGGCGCCGGCGGCTCCCGCCGCTCCCGGTGGGGGAGGCCGGGGCCGCCGCCTCCCGATGCCGGCGGGCGGAGAGCGCTACCGTCCCCGCCACCACCACCATGAGGGAGGCCGCCGCATGGCACTGCTGTCGCCCGGAGATCCCGCTCCCGACCTCGAGGCCCGCACCGCCGAGGGGGGCACCGTGCGCCTCTCCGAGCTGCGCGGACGCCACGTGCTCGTCTACTTCTATCCCCGGGACGGCACCCCGGGCTGCACCGCCGAGGCCTGCTCGCTGAACCGCCACCTCGACGACCTGGGCGACTGCGGCGCGGAGGTGATCGGGGTCAGTGTCGACGGCCTGGAGGCGCACCGGCGCTTCGCGGAGAAGCACGGCCTGCGCTTCGCCCTCGCCTCCGACTCCGACCGGAGCATCTCGCGCGCCTACGGGGTGGGGAGGATGCTCGGCCTGCTGCCGCTGCACCAGCGGGTCTCGTTCCTGGTGGGGCCGGACGGCACCGTCGCCCAGGTCTGGCCGTCGGTCAGCCCGGCGCGCCACGCCGAGGAGGTGCTCGAGGCTGTCCGCCGGCGCACCGCCGGGGCCGCGGGCGCGGGGTAGCGCCGGCTCACGGGAACGATCACAGCGGGACACCGATCTCGAGGTGGGCGAGATCCCTCCGGGCGCGACGGTTCGGGAGGCCGGTGCTCAGACGCTCGACCACCGGACACCTGGCGCGTCGGAGGAACCCTGCGGGTGCGGGTCCTCCGAGCGCTTCGGTGAGGGGCTAGACCTTTGTCGCTGGGGTCTGGGCCCGATTCTGGTGCCCATCCTCGCTCGGCGTGGCCACCGCCATGCTCTCCTTGACCTGATCGGCCATCACGTCGACGGCCTGCTTGATCCGGTCGACGCCCTCCTCGGTCGTGCCCTGCATGGTCTCGGTGAACCGGCCATACGCACGGGTGCCGCCGTTGACGAGACGCTCGAAGCCGGCGACCAGGGGCGCGGACATCGCCGCCGGACCCATGCTGGCCTCGACCGCATCGAGCATCGTTCCCTGGACGTCGGCGTACAGGCGGAGCCCCTGCTTCGCACCGGCCAGGTAGAGGGCGGCCATCTCGCGACTCAGCTTCTGGCCCACCTCGGTGAAGGTGGACAGATTGACCGCGGTCGCCCGCATGCTCCGTGCGAGGATGTCCTCGACGTCCTGGTTGACCTCATGGCCCAGATCAGTCGTGCGCTCGGCGTCGTCGCGGCGGGTCTTCTGATTCTCGGTGACAGACATGGTGATTCCTTTCAACGTGACGGCGGCTCGCATGGCTGAGGGAGCCAGCGAGGGGCACAGTGGAGAGTGGATGATCTCCGCCTCTCCGACCTGAGGTGGGCCGGTGCCTAGTGTACCAAGCTACTGCTATATCTGTCGAGCGCGGATGACGGTGCGGAGCGGACAAACGGGATGACGGACAACATTGGCAGTAACGCAGGGACGGCCGGAGATCACGATCGGCGAACGGCTCCGGCATCTGTCAGCCTCTCTGGCTGACGGTTCGTCAACGGCACCACGGCCGATTGACAACACGCTGTGTAGGGCCGTTGTCGCGGAATGCTCGGCAGGCATCGAGCCCGACGCGCAGCTACACCACGGCGCCGTCGTCGTCGGCCGGCGGCGCCTCGCCGGCGAGCTCCGCCTCCGCGCGCGCCGCCTCCGCCTCGACCTGGCCTGCACCCCCGTCGCGCCCATCAGGAAGCTGTCATCGGCGGGCTCCTCGTCGGGCTCGTCCACGCCGGCCTCGTCGGCCTCGTCGGGGATGGCATCGGGCTGCGGCCGCTGGTCGGTGGGGTCGCCGGTCATCGGGGTCCTCCAGTGGTCTGGCCGTGGGGGAGGCTACGGCCCCGACAGCACCTGGGCAAGGTCGTAGCGCACCGGCTCCTCGAGCTGGGCGTAGGTGCAGGAGCCGGGCTCCCGGTCGGGGCGCCAGCGCCGGAACTGGGCGACGTGCCGGAAGCGGGTGCCCTCCATGTGGTCGTAGGCGACCTCGCAGACCAGCTCGGGGCGCAGCGGCACCCAGGACAGGTTCTTGTCGGCGTTCCAGCGGCTGGTCGCGCCGGGCAGCCTTCCCGCCTGGTGCGCCTCGGCCTCCGCCCATGCGTGCCAGGGATGGCCGGAGAGGTCGTCGACGGCGTACGGGGCGAGCTCGTCGACCAGCTCCGCGCGGCGCTTCATGGAGAAGGCGGCGGCCACCCCGACGTGCTGCAGGTTCCCCTCCTCGTCGTGGAGGCCGAGCAGGAGCGAGCCCACCACCGGGCCCGACTTGTGCCGGCGGTAGCCGGCCACCACGCAGTCGGCGGTGCGCTCGTGCTTGATCTTGAACATCACCCGCTGGTCCGGCCGGTAGGGGATGTCGAAGGGCTTGGCGACGACCCCGTCGAGCCCCGCCCCCTCGAACTCCCGGAACCAGCTCTCGGCCACCTCCACCGAGGTGGTGGCGGCGGCCACGTGGACCGGCGGGGCCGCCGGGGCCAGCGCCTGCACCAGCCGCTCGCGGCGCACCCGGAAGGGCTGCTCGAGGAGGGAGTCGTCGCCGAGGGCGAGCAGGTCGAAGGCGATGAACGACGCCGGGGTCTCGCCGGCCAGCAGGTTCACCCGCGAGGCCGCGGGGTGGATGCGGTTGAGCAGCGCCTCGAAGTCGAGCCGGTCGCCGCGCACGATCACGATCTCGCCGTCCAGCACGCAGCGCTCCGGCAGGTTGGCGCGGAGCGCCTCGACCACGTCCGGGAAGTAGCGGGTCATCGGCCGCTCGTTGCGGCTGCCCAGCTCGACCTCGCCGCCGTCGCGGAACACGATGCAGCGGAAGCCGTCCCACTTCCCCTCGTAGGACATCCCCGGGGGGATGCGTGGCACCGACTTCGCGAGCATCGGCTTGACGGGGGGCATGACCGGGAGTCGCATCCCCGCCATGATGCCAACAGCCCCGCCCCCGGCGAGCGGGGACGGGGCTGTCCGGGACCAGGTCAGAGTTCTAGGCGGCGGTCTCCGCGTCCCTCTCCGCGGGCGCGGGGAGGGTGCGGGGGGCGTCGGGGCTGACCCGCAGCACCCGGGCCAGCCAGCCGGGGATGTACCAGTTCCAGCTGCCGAGCATGCTGATCAGGGCGGGGACGAGCAGCGCCCGGACCACGGTGGCGTCGAGCAGGATGCCGGCGCCGAGGCCGGTGGCGAGCACCTTGATGTCGGTGTTCGGCGCCGAGGCGAGCGAGGCGAAGGAGAAGAAGAGGATGAGCGCCGCGCTGGTGACCAGGCGGCCGGTGCGGCCGACGCCCTCGATCACCGCGGTGTCGGTCGAGCCGGTGCGGTCGTACTCCTCGCGGACGCGGGCGAGGATGAAGACCTCGTAGTCCATGGAGAGGCCGAAGAGGAAGGCGAACACCATCAGCGGCAGCCAGAAGGTGATCGCGCCGGTGGCGGGGATGCCGAAGAGGGCATTGGAGCCGTGGCCGTCCTGCCAGAACCAGGTGAGCAGCCCGAAGGTGGCGGCGAGCGAGAGCAGGTTCATCGCCACCGCCTTCACCGCCAGCACCAGGGAGCGGAACGCCCGGGTGAGCAGCAGCAGGGTGGCCAGCGCCACCAGGGTGAACATCAGCGGGAAGTTGCCGAAGACGGCGTGGCTGTAGTCGAGCTCGATGGCGCCGAGGCCGCTGACCCCGACCACGCCCGGCTGGGAGGCCATGGCGTCGCGCACCGCGGTGACCGCGGCCAGGGTCGAGGAGTTGACGGTCTCGTCCCTGGGCAGGGCGATCAGGTCGACGAGCCCGTTGCGCGAGGACCCGGTGGGGAGGTCGGCGGTGACGATGCCGGGCACCCGGGAGAGCCGGTCGAGGGTCGCGGACGCCTGGTCGGCGTGCACCAGCACCTCGATCGGGGTGAGCACGCCGCCGGGCACGCCGCCGTCGAGCAGCTGCTGGTAGGCGGCGTGGGGAGGGCCGGTCTGGGAGAGGGCGCTGGCGCTGGTGGCGCCGACCTGGAGGTGGAGGACGGGGACGATGAGCACCGCCAGGATGGCCACGCCCACGGTGGCCGCGATCGAGCGGTGGCGGACGATCAGCCGGGCCCAGGCGGTCCAGGCGCGGCTGGCGTGGGCCTCCTTGCGGACCCGCGGCCAGTCGACCCGGGGGCCGATGCCGCCGAGCAGCGCGGGGAGCAGGGTGAGGCTGACGGCGACGGAGACGACCGGGATGAGCATCCCGCCGATGCCGACGCTGCGCAGCCCGGGCACGGGCAGCACCACGAGGGCGATCAGGCCGATGCCGACGGTGAGCCCGCTGAGCGCGATCGCCCGGCCGGCGGTGGCCACCGCGATGGTCACGGCGGTGTGGTTGTCGGCGCCCTTGGCCCGCTCCTCGCGCCAGCGGGTGACCAGCAGCAGCGAGTAGTCGATGGCGACGCCGAGGCCGACCAGCGAGACCAGGAACTGGACGATGAAGGACACCTCGGTCAGGGTGGTGAGGCCGAGGATGAGCAGCAGGGTGGCGAGGATGGAGACCGCGGCGATGGCCAGCGGCACCAGGGCGAGGAAGGAGGCGAAGACCAGGGCGAGGACCACCAGCGCGCCGGCGCCGGCGACCAGGGTCTCGAGGAGCACCCCCGGCCCGCTGCTGGCGCCGCCGGTCTGGAGCGCCTCCAGGCCGGTGGTCGCCACCTGGTCGCCGGGGAGCGCGGTGCGCAGCGCGGCCTGGATCGCCGTGGCCGCGGCGTCGCCGGCGAAGGAGGTGGCGGTGGGCTCGAAGAGCAGGGCGAAGGTCGAGCGATCGTCGGCGGTGATGAAGCGCTGGTCGCCGGTCGAGGCGAGGTCGACCACGCGCACCCTGGGCTGCGCCGCGCGAGCCGCGGCGAAGCCGGCGGCGATGCTCGAGGCGTCACCGGCGACGGTGTGACCCGCGGGGACGGTGACCACCTCGATGGCCGGGGCTTGGTCTCCACCGTTGCCGAAGGCGGCGATGGTCTGCCTGGCGGTCTCGTAGCCCGGCTGGCCGGGGAGCGAGAAGTCGAAGCTCAGCCGGTTCGACACCGCGCCGGAGGCGACCATCCCCGCGATGAAGATCACGCCCCAGGCGGCCATCACCCGCTTGCGGTGATGGAGGACGAACCCGGCGAGCCTGGTCATGAAGGAGGCCGCGGGTTCCGCCGGCCTGCCTCGGAGGTCGTTCTTCGCTGCCAACTCTCATTTCCTTGTTCGCGAATAGTTACATACTGAAACGATGTATAGCAGAAAGATTCCTCCCTGGTAGTATCGGTCGTGTGACGGATGCGCCAGGCGGCACCGACGATCCCGGTTGCGTGAGTCCGGGCGCGGGGGTGGGATTCCTCATCTCCCAGCTCGGCTACGTGATCAGCGGCCGGTTCAAGGACCTCCTCGCCCCGCTCGGCCTGGAGCCGCGCCAGTTCCTGGTGCTCCGCCACGTCGCCCAGGCGCAGGGCAGCTCGCAGCAGGCGCTGGGCAAGGCGCTGCGCATCCCCCCGAGCCGGATGGTGTCGATCGTCGACTCCCTGGAGCGGCGGGGGCTGGTCGAGCGCCGGGCCAACCCCACCGACCGCCGCGCCCGCGCCCTCCACCTCACCCCGGAGGGCCGGAGAATGCTCGCGCGCACCTTCAAGGTCGCCGTCGAGCACGAGCGGGCGATCTGCGCTGACCTCTCGCCCGCGGAGCGCGAGATGCTGGTCGGGATGCTCCGCCGCCTCACCCTCGCCCGCCAGCTGGTCCCCGGTGTCCACCCGGCGCTGACCTCGGAGGAGGCGGCGGCCTCCTGACCTGCCAGACTGCTGGCTCATGGATGCGCCTCTCGCCCCCCGGCGTCCCGTCGAGGTCGAGCGCGGCCGCGTGGACGACTGGCACTGGCTGCGCGACCGCAGGGACCCCGCCACCATCGCCCACCTCGAGGCGGAGAACACGCACACCAGCGCGGCCATGGCCCACACCGAGGAGCTGCAGCGCCGGCTCTACGAGGAGATCGTGGGCCGGGTCGAGGAGACCGACCAGTCGGCGCCGGTGCCCTGGGGCCGCCATCTCTACTACCACCGGACGGTGGCGGGGCAGCAGTACCCGATCCACTGCCGCCGTGCGGCGTCGGACGGCGCGCCCGAGCAGGTGATCCTCGACGAGAACGCGCTCGCCGAGGGCCACGACTACCTGTCGGTGGGGTCGATGGCGCTCAGCCCCGACCACCGCCTGCTCGCCTACGGAGTCGACCACGACGGCGGCGAGGTCCACACCGTGCGGGTCCGCGACCTGGAGACCGGCGGGGAGCTCCCCGACGTCATCGAGCGCACCTACTACGGGCTCGCCTTCGCGTCCGACAACCGCACCCTCTTCTACACCCGTCCCGACGGCTCCATGCGCCCCTACCAGGTGTGGCGCCACCGCCTCGGCGCCCCGGTCGAGGAGGACGTCCTCGTCCTCACCGAGCCCGACGAGCGCTTCTTCGTCTCGGTGGCGCGGAGCAAGACCGGGCGCTTCATCGTGGTGAGCCTGGGCAGCCAGGTCACCACCGAGGTCCACCTCCTCGACGCCGCCGACCCCGAGGGCGAGCTGCGGGTGGTGGAGCCGCGCCGCCAGGGCATCGAGTACCTCGTCGCCGACCACGGAGACCGCCTCTTCATCGTCACCAACGACGGCGCCGAGAACTTCCGGCTGATGGAGGCGTCCGTGGCCTCGCCGGGCCGGGGCGGCTGGCGCGAGCTGATCGGCGGCAGCGACGACGTCAAGCTCGACGGCGTCGACGCCTTCGCCCACCACCTCGCCGTCTTCGAGCGCAGCTCGGGTCTGCGCCGTATCCGGGTGATGGACCTCGACAGCGGCGAGATCCACGAGCTCGAGCAGGACGAGCCGGTGTACAGCGCCTGGGGCGGCGAGAACCCCGAGCACGACACGGCGGTGCTGCGCTTCGAGTTCTCCTCGCCGGTGACGCCGCGCTCGACCTACGACTACGACATGCGCACCCGCGAGCGGGTGCTGCGCAAGCGCGTGACCGTCCACGGCCACGACCCGGCGCGCTACCGGACCGAGCGGCTCTGGGCCACCGCCTCCGACGGGGTGCGCGTCCCCGTCTCGGTCGTCCACCGCGCCGACCTCGCCCTGGACGGCAGCGCCCCCTGCCTCCTCTACGGGTACGGGGCCTACGAGATCCCCTCCGACCCGGTGTTCTCCTCGTCGCTGATCAGCCTGCTCGACCGCGGCTTCGTCAGCGCCACCGCCCACGTGCGCGGCGGCGGCGAGATGGGGCGGCGCTGGTACGAGGACGGCAAGCTGCTGCACAAGCGCAACTCCTTCACCGACCTCTGCGCGGCGGCCGAGCACCTGGTGGCGGAGGGCTACACCCGGCCCGGGCGGCTGGCGATCCGCGGCGGCAGCGCCGGCGGCCTGCTCGTCGGCGCCGCGGCCACCATGCGTCCCGACCTCTTCGCGGCGGTGGTGGCCGAGGTGCCCTTCGTCGACGTGGTCACCACCATGCTCGACGAGTCGCTGCCGCTCACCGTGATCGAGTGGGAGGAGTGGGGCGACCCCCACCAGGACGAGTTCTACGACTACATGCTCTCCTACTCCCCCTACGACAACATCACCGCGCGCGACTACCCGGCGATGCTGGTGACCGGCGGGCTCAACGACCCCCGGGTGGGCTTCTGGGAGCCGGCCAAGTTCGTCGCCAAGCTGCGGGCGCTGCGCACCGACGACAGCCGGCTGCTGCTGAAGATGGAGATGGGGGCGGGCCACGGCGGTCCCTCGGGCCGCTACCAGCGCTGGCGCGACGAGGCCTTCGTCCAGGCCTTCCTGCTCGACACCGTGGCGCCGTCCGGGGACTGAGCGGCCGGCGGCCGATCCACCAAGGCCGTGCCGGTCGCATTCGTGCACCCCGTCCCAGCGGTCGTGCCCGTCCTTGACGATGTCCCGGGCTGGGCATCCGCGGTGGGTCCGACGTCCGGTGACGCCCGCGTCCGCCACGCATACGGTGGACGCGTCGGACACAGTAGGAGGTGGGTCTCACCATGGGCGGAACTCGGCGCCGTCTCGTCGTCATCGGCAACGGCATGGTCGCCGCCGCCTTCCTGGAGGAGCTGGTCGGCGCGGACGCGGAGCGCTTCGAGGTCACCGTCTTCGGCGCCGAGCCGCACCCGGCCTACGACCGGATCAAGCTGAGCACCGTGCTCGCCGGCAAGTGCGAGCCCGAGTCGCTCACCATGCTCGACGAGGACTGGTACACGGACCACGGGGTGACCCTGCACGCCGGCTGCGAGGTCGTCGCCCTCGACCGCGAGCGGCAGGTGGTGCGCGATGGCACCGGCCGCGAGACCGCCTACGACGTCTGCGTGCTGGCGACCGGGTCCGACCCGATCATGCCTCCGATCGACGGCCGCCACCGCGGCGGCGTCCACACCTTCCGCACCCTGCGCGACGTGGACGACATCATCGACGGCGGCCGGCGGTCGACCGGCGCCGTGGTCATCGGCGGCGGGCTGCTCGGCCTCGAGGCCGCCTACGGGCTCCGCCAGCGCGGAGTAGAGGTGACCGTCGTCCACCTGATGGACCGCCTCATGGAGCGCCAGCTCGACGGCGTCGGCGCCCGGGTGCTCCGCGGCAAGCTCGAGCTGATGGGGATGCGGGTGGTCATGCCGGCCGAGACCGCCTCGATCATGGGCAACGGCCGGGTCGAGTCCATCGCGCTGCGCGACGGCCGGGTCCTCGACGCCGACATGGTGGTGGTCGCCTGTGGCATCCGCCCGTCGACCACCCTCGCCCGGGAGGCCGGGCTCAGCGTGGGCCGCGGCATCGTCGTCGACGACCAGCTGCGCACCAGTGACCCGCGGGTGTTCGCCGTGGGCGAGTGCACCGAGCACCGCGGCCTGCTCTACGGCATCGTCGCGCCCCTCAACCTCCAGGCCCGGGTGCTCGCCGCCCACCTCCGCGGCGACGAGACCGCGGCGTTCCAGGGCGGCATCCCCGCCACCACCCTGAAGGTCGCCGGCGTCGAGGTGTTCAGCGCCGGCTCGGTCGACGCCGACGAGCTCGACGACCTGCTCACCCTCGAGGACACCGCCGCCGGCGTCTACAAGCGCGTGCTGCTCCGCGAGGACCGGCTGCGCGGGGCCATCCTGGTCGGCGACCTCAGCACCGCCCCGCAGATCACCGCGGTCATCGCCGGAGGCGCCACGGTGAACGGCAACCGGCTCTCGCTGGTGGCCGCGCCTACCGGCGAGCCGCCCACGAGCGTCGCCGCGGGCCTCGCCGACGAGGCGGTGGTCTGCGGCTGCAACGGTGTGACCAAGGCGACCATCGTCCGTGCCATCCGCGACCGGGCCTGCACCACCCGGGGCGAGGTGACGAAGTGCACCCGTGCCGCCGGGTCCTGCGGCTCCTGCGGCTCGATCGTCGACGCCCTGCTCACCGGCTGCGGCGTGGAGGCGTCGGCGTCGGCGGCCGAGCCCGACGTGTGCGCCTGCGTGCCCCTGGGGCTGCACGCGCTGCGCGCCGCGATCTGGGAGCGCAACCTGCGCTCGGTGCAGGCGGTGCTCGAGACCCTCGGGAACGGCACCGGCTGCGCCAAGTGCAAGATCGCCCTCTCCTACCACCTGGACGCCTGGTGGTGCGGCGACTACGAGGAGGACCGCAGCGCCCGGTTCATCAACGATCGCGTGCACGCCAACATCCAGCGCGACGGCACCTTCTCGGTGGTCCCCAGGATGTTCGGCGGCATCACCACCCCGGCCGAGCTGCGCCGCATCGCCGACGTCGCCGACCGCTACGCCGTGCCCATGGTCAAGGTCACCGGCGGCCAGCGTCTCGACCTGCTGGGGGTGCGCAAGGAGGACCTCCCCGCCATCTGGCGCGACCTCGGCATCGTCTCCGGCCACGCCTACGCCAAGGCGGTGCGCACCGTGAAGACCTGCGTCGGCAGCGACTTCTGCCGCTTCGGGGTCGGCGACTCCACCGCGCTGGGCATCGCCTTCGAGCGGATGATCTGGGGCCTCTACACCCCGCACAAGCTGAAGAGCGGTGTCACCGGCTGCCCCCGCAACTGTGCCGAGGTGACCGTCAAGGACGTCGGGCTGGTGGGCATCGCCACCGGCTGGGAGCTCTACGTCGGCGGCGCCGCCGGGATGTCGGTGCGCAAGGGCGACCTGCTCTCCACGGTTGCGACTCCAGAGCAGGCGCTGCGCCACGTCGCCCTCTTCGTCCAGCACTACCGCGAGGAGGCGCGCTACCTGGAGCGCACCTACCACTACCTGCAGCGCGTCGGTGTCGACGCGGTGCGCGCCGCCACCGTCGACGCCCCCGCCGCCGAGCAGGCGGGGCTGCTGGAGCGCTTCGCCCTGGCCAAGTCGCGGGTCCGCGAGCCGTGGGCGACGGAGGGCGGGAGCCCGCGCACGCCGCTGCAGTTCGGCGCCCTTCCCGCCGCCGGGCCGCCCGAGGAGCGTGAGCCGGCCGGCGACCCCGCCGCCCCCGTGCCCGCCTTCCG
>JAQBPI010000194.1 GCA_028287605.1 Chloroflexota bacterium | reverse complement strand
GCCGCGGCGGTGGCGAGGAGCAGCACCGCGAAGAGCGCCCCGGCCCGGGTGGTGCCCAGACCCGCGGCGACGCGCACGGTCATGGCCGCGGCCAGGCCGCCGAGCAGCAGGACGCTGCGGGCCGGCCCCTCGGGAACGGAACGGGCGCCGATCACTGCGCGGGCGGCACCAGCTCGGCGCGGCCGGTGGCGTAGACCGCCGGCCAGACCACCACGCTGTGGCGCACCGCCTGCCACTGCCAGATCACCGCGGCGGCGCGGAGGTTCTGGCCGAGCCGGGCCGGGTCGGTCGAGAAGCGCAGCCCCGCCCCGTTGGGCAGGGAGCCCTCGGGCAGGTCGGAGGCGCGGGCGGCGGCGGCGATGTGCGCCGGGTCGAGGCCGCCGCTCGCCGCGGCGCGGGGGAGGACGTCGTGGAAGAGCGCCCAGGCGGCGGTGAACCCGCTCAGCCCCTCCTCGGTCGGGACGCCGCCGAGCCGCTTCCTCCACTCCGCGGCGAGGCGCGCGTAGAGCGCCCGTCCCTCGGGCCGGAGCGTCGCCGGGTCGAAGCCGCCGCCGGGGCGGTCGGAGGCGAAGACCCCCACCGCGGCGGGCCCGAGCAGCTCGCCGAAGTCGGGCAGGCACTGCGCCATGGTCGAGCCGATGAAGGCGGCGACCCGCACGTCCGCGGCGAGCATCGCCCTGCGGAAGGCGACCCCGTCGGGGATGTGCGAGGCGAGGATCAGGATGTCGGGGCGGGCGGCCTTGATGGCGGCGATGACGGCATCGAAGTGGGGGGCCGCGGGGAAGTAGGTGCCGGTGCTCACCACCTGCATCCCTGCCGCCCGCACCGTGGCGGTGGCGGCGTCGGCCACGGAGTGGGCGTAGTCGTCGTCGGCGACCACCAGCGACACCCGGAGGGAGGAGGCGGGACGGCCGATCATCGGCGCCAGCTGGGTGGCGGCGAAGCGCCCCGAGTTGTCGCCGAGGTTGGAGCCGGTCGCGCCCACCCGGAAGACGCGGTCGAGCCCGCGCCCGGTCAGCTGGTCGGCGACCGCGCCCGCCTCCCAGTACACCATCCCCGCGGTGGCGGTGGCGTAGCTCACCGGCATGGAGAGGTCGGAGCTGTAGGCGCCGAGCACCACCGGCACCCCGTCGCGGCGCAGCTCCTCGGCCCGCTCCGGGCCGACGTCGCGGCCGGGCAGGTCGCGGAGGTCGAGCTGCAGCGGCCGGCCGGCGACGCCGCCGTCGGCGTTGACCAGGTCGCGGGCGATCTCCACGCCGGTGAGCTCCTCTCGCGCGTAGCCGCCGGACTGCGGGCCGGTCATCGGGAAGACGGCGCCGATGCGCACCGGCGCGGCGCTGTTCCCGCAGCCGCCGAGCACCAGCGGCAGCAGCACCACGGCGGCGGCGGCGGATCGCAGGCGTGCGCGCATCGGGGGAGACCTCGTGGGAGTGGGAAGAGGCGGCGGCGATGATGGCACGTCGGCGCCCCCGAGCCGGGGGTTCCCCCGACCGTGCGCGTCAGCGCCCGGACGGAGCCGCCACCGGCAGCGGGCCGTCGATGCCCGCGAGGGCGGTGACCAGGCCGTCGACCGCTCCCGTCGCGGTCTCCAGCGCCTGGTCGTCGAAGCCGCTGGTCGCCCGCCGCTCGCACACCACCACCGCGAGCACCGCGCCATCGCGCACCAGCGGGAGCAGCAGGGTGGAGCTCATCTCGATGTTGGTGCGCCGCTGGGGCCGGTGGGAGGCGGCCTCGGTCCAGAGCGCGGGGCGCTGGCCGGCCGCCACCCGGGCGAGCAGGGCGCCGGGCACGGCGCCGCCGGCGGGGTGGGGGCCGGCGGGGAGGAGGTAGGCGCGGTCGGCGCCCACCCTCGCGGCGAGCTCGGCGAGGGCGGCCTGGACGCCTCCGTTCACGGCCACGTCGGTCCACGCCGTGGGCCGGCGGCGCACCACCGTCCAGTTCAGCGCCGCGTTCGCCGCCATCGCCACCAGCGCGGCGACCGCCCCGGCACGGGCCGCCGGCCGGCCGCTCTCGACCAGCACCGCGTAGGTGCCGTACATCAGCGCCCCGGACAGCGCGGCGCCGCGCAGATACGAGACCAGCCCCTCGCCCCCGGCCCGGCGGCGCCGGTCGGAGTAGGTCCAGAGGCGGTTCAGGGTCGTGTTCCACGCCAGCGCCACCGCGTAGGCGGGCACCACCGCGAGCAGGGGGTGGAGGCCGACCGGGCCGCTGAGGAGGGCGAGCAGGGGGAGGAACACGAGCAGTCCGCTGATCCCCACCAGCCCGAACTTCCAGCGCCGCGCCGAGCCCTTGACGTCGAGGAAGAGCGAGCGCAGGTGGCGGAGGTAGAGGAGGCCCTGGCGGGCGCTGGCCTTGCTGGTGCCGCGCTCCCGGGGCATGAACCGCAGCGGCACGTCCACCACCCGCAGCTCCCGCGGCAGCAGCACCAGCAGCTCGAGCAGGATCTTGAATCCCACCGGGCGGAACTCGATGCCGTCGGCGAGGGCGCGGCGGCAGAGGAAGAAGCCGGAGAGCGGGTCGGTGCTGCGCCGCGCCTCGGTGAAGAGACCGCGCGCCACCGCCGTCGCCCCGCGGCTGACCAGGCGGCGGGCGGCGCCGTCGAGGCCTCCGCGCGAGCCGCCCTCGACGTAGCGGCTGGCCACCACCAGGTCGGCGCCGGCGGTGGCCGCCTCCAGCATCGTGGGGATGACCTCCGGGGGGTGCTGGAGGTCGGCGTCCATGACGCAGACGAAGCTGCCGGTGGCGATGCGCAGGCCGGCGACCACCGCGGTGCTCAGGCCGCCGTCGCGCTCCGGGCCCTGGCGGAGCAGGCAGCGGACCGCTCCGCCGGAGGCGCCAGCGAGCGCCTCGAGCTGCGCGGGGGTGTCGTCGTCGCTGTCGTCGACGAAGCAGAGCTCGGCGGCGATGCCCTCGAGCGCGGAGCGCAGCCGCTCCACCAGGACAGGGAGGTTGGCCGCCTCGTTGCGGGTGGGGATGACCACGCTGAGCAGCGGCGCCGTGGGCATGGGCGGCAGCATACGGCGCCCGCCGCCTCGACACCGATCGGTGACGCATCGCCCTGGAGGGTCACCTATACTCAGGGTTCCCCCAGGGGGACGGCGAGGCCGGGGCGCCGACGAGAGCAGCTCACTGCCGCCCGCTGGGCTGGCTGGAAAGTCGATGGAAGAGATGGTTTCGTGGTAGGCCGCGCACGTCAGGGGCTCACCACGCTCGGTGAGCAGTCGATCCTCCTCGCCCAGGCCGTCCGGGGGATCTTCAGCCGGCCCTTCTACCTCGCCGAGTTCCTCGAGCAGTGCCGGTTCATCATGACCGTCTGCTTCGTGCCGCTCCTGCTCACCGGCTTCGGCTGGGGTGCCATCGTCGCCCTCGAGGCGGGCACCTTCTTCAAGATCGCCAGCGCCGACTACCGGGTGGGCGGCTTCATGGTGCTCGCCAACGTCCGCGAGTTCGCCCCGGTGGCCACCGGGCTGATGGTGGCGGCGGTGGCGGGCACCGCGATCACCGCCGACCTCGGCGCCCGCAAGGTGCGCGACGAGCTGGAGGCGCTCTCGGTGATGGGGATCAGCACCATCGCCTTCATCGTGGTGCCGCGCTTCGCCGCGATGGCGCTGATGACCGCCCTCTACAACATCCCGATGATCGCCTTCACCTGCCTGAGCGGCTACCTCGCCGCGGTGCACCTGGTCGGTGTGAACCCCGGCGCGTTCCTCAGCACCTTCTTCACCGAGGGCACCCTGCAGGACCTCTACGGCGGGGAGATCAAGTGCGTGGTCTTCGGAGTCCTGGTCTCGATCATCTGCTGCTACAAGGGGATCACCGCCCGGGGGGGCGCGGAGGGGGTGGCGCGCGCGGTCCACCAGGCGGTGGTCGCCTCCTTCATCAGCATCCAGGTCTTCGAATACCTGTACACGCCGACGGTGCTCGCCCTCTTCCACTCCAGCAACGTGCTGCGGTGAGACGCTGATGGCCGCCGCCGCGCTGTCCCGCGTCCGCGGCTGGAGCCGCACCCTGGGCGAGATCGTCCAGTTCGCATTCGTGAGCGTCATCCAGATCCCGCAATCGCTGCGGTACATGCGCGAGGTGTGGTGGTACGCGGCCTTCATCGCCATCGGCTCCACGCCGGTGGCCCTGGTGCTGACCACCGCCACCGGCGCCGAGTGCAGCGTCGAGGCCTACTACTCGCTCTCGCAGATCGGCGCCCTGACCCTCACCGGGGTCTTCAACGCCATCTGCGACACCCGCGAGATCACGCCCCTCTTCTTCGGCTTCGCCATCGGCGCCAAGGTGGGCTGCGGCCTGGTCGCCGAGCTCGGCACCATGCGGGTCAACGAGGAGATCGACGCCCTCGAGATCATGAGCATCCCCACCCGTGTCTACCTGGTGAGCGTGCGCATGCTCGCCTGCCTCATCGTCCTCCCCTTCATGTACCTGCTGTCGCTGGCGGTGTCGTACCTGGGGTCGTACCTGGTCCAGCACTTCCAGATCCGCCAGGTGTCGGACGGGGTGTACTTCGACTACTTCTGGCGCTTCCTCAACACCCAGGACCTGATCTTCTCGATGACCAAGGCGGTGGTCTTCGCGATCCTGATCGTCAGCGTCGCGGTGTACTACGGGTATAACGTCACCGGTGGGGCGGTGGGCATCGGCCGGGCGGTGGCGAAGACGATGGCGACGGCCCTGGTCATGGTGGTGGTGGTGAACGCCGTGCTCACCCAGATCTTCTGGGGCAACAACCCCAACCTTCCGATCCAGATCTGACGAGGCGACTGCAGGCGATGACGTCCTTCCACCCCGCTGCTCAGGACCCGGCCCAGGGCTACGCCGACAGCGCCGCGCGCTGGCGCACCGAGGCGAGCGGGGTGGCGGTTCCCGCGGACGGGGTGGACGGGGGGGTGACGCCCGCGGCCGGCCGGCTGAACCAGCCGGGCACCAGCCAGTCGGTGACCACCTGGAACATGGACCCGGTCATCGAGCTCACGGACCTGCGCAAGGCCTTCGGCTCCCTCACGGTGCTCGACGGCGTCACCTGCCGCATCCCGCGCGGCGGGGTCACCGCGCTGATGGGCCCGTCGGGGACGGGGAAGAGCGTGAGCCTGCGCCACATCGTCGGCCTGCTCATGCCCGACTCCGGCGACATCGTCGTCGACGGGAGGTCGGTGCCCCATCTGAAGGAGAAGGAGATCCTGGAGCTGCGGCGTTCCATCGGCATGCTCTTCCAGGACGGCGCCCTCTTCTCCTCGATGAACCTCTACGACAACGTCGCCTTCCCGCTCCGGCAGCACACGAAGCTGCACGAGGACCAGATTCGCGAGACGGTCATCGCACGTCTCAGCGAGGTCGGGCTGGCGGGCGCCGAGAAGCGGATGCCCAATGAGCTCAGCGGCGGCATGCGCAAGCGCGCCGGCTTCGCCCGGGCGCTGGTGATGGAGCCGAAGATCCTGCTCGTCGACGAGCCCGACTCGGGCCTCGACCCGGTGCGCACCACGCTGCTCTGCGACCTCATCAAGGAGATCGCCACCAAGTACCAGGCGACCGTCGTGGTGGTCACCCACAACGTGTTCGCGGTGCGGCGGATGGCCGACTACGTCGGCATCCTCTACAAGGGCAAGATGCGCCACTTCGGCACTGGGGAGGAGATCGAGCAGTCTCCCGACGAGTTCGTCCGGCAGTTCTTCACCGCCGACTCCGACGGCCCCCTGGGGATGGACTGAGGCAGCCCGAGCACGATGTCCCGCCGTCCCCTCGCCGCCGGTCTCGCCGTCGCCGCGCTCATCGCGGTGGTGCTGCTCGCCGCCCTCGCCGTCCCCGGCCTGGCGGGGCGGCCGGCGCACCGCGTCTCCATCACCTTCCCCCAGTCGGCGTCGGGTCTGGTGGCGGGGAGCGACGTGCTCGAGGCGGGCGCCCGGGTGGGCAGCGTGAGCAGCATCGAGCCGACGCCCGACGGCCACGCCCGCATCGTGGTCGAGGTGGCCGACGCGAGCTGGCCGCTCCACCAGGGGGTGACCGCGGGGATCCGGCCGCGGTCGCTGCTCGGCGAGAAGTACGTCGACCTCCAGGACGGCCCCGCGAGCGCCCCCGCCTACGACCCCGCGCGCCCGCTGCAGGCGAGCGCCGGCGCGGTGCCGGTGGAGCTCGACGCCTTCCTCAACAGCCTCGACACCAACACCCGCGCCGCGGCGCGCGGCCTGATCAACGACCTCGGCGCCGGGCTCGCCGGCACCGGCGCCAGCCTCAACCAGGCGCTCGCCGCCGCCCACGCCAACCTCGACAACCTGGCCACCACCGGGAGGACGCTGAACCAGCGCGACCCCGACCTCGACCGCATCCTGGTCGGTCTCGACGGGGTGCTGGGCAAGCTCACCCAGAACGACCAGCTCACTCAGCTGCAGCAGCTGATCACCAACGGGCAGACGACCCTGAACGCGGTGGAGGCGGAGCGGCAGGCGTTCAGCCGCCAGTTCGTCGACAGCCAGGCGGTGCTCACCGACCTGAACGCCGCCATCGACCCGGCGGTGGCCAGCGTGCGCGACCTCATCCAGCGGGCGCCCAGCCTGGTGAACGGGCTGCAGAGCGAGGCGGGCCTGCTCGCCCAGATCGGCGCGAGCTTCTCCGACGGCACCCTCCAGGCCTTCGAGCAGTCGCTGCTGCGGGGCCCGACCTCGACCGGCGGCGCGCTGGAGTCGGTCCCCCCCGGCACCACCCCCCTGGGCACCGGGCTGCCGATCTTCCGCATCTGCCTGATCACCCCCACCCCGGGCTCGTGCACCGGCAACGGCTACGCCCCGACAGCGACCAGGCCGGCGGCGTGGATGGACGGCGGCGGCGCCGGCGAGCTGCTCACCCTCGCGGGGTTCATCGGCGCATGAGAAGCCGCTGGAACCTGCCGGTCACCGTGCTGTACCTCGCCTTCTGCAGCCTGGTGCTGTTCACCGTCGTGGCCAGCATCGGCATCACCTGGCCGTGGCAGCACCCCTACCGCCTCACCGCGGTGTTCTCGAGCGGTGACGGCATCCTCCCCAAGAACGAGGTGTACGTCGACGGCGTCAGGGTGGGCCGGGTCGACGACGTCCAGGCGGTGGGCGGCCAGGCGCGGGTGAGCATGACCGTCGACGACGCCCACGCCCTGCCCCTGTACCGCGACAGCAGCGCCGAGGTGCGCAAGAAGAACCTGCTCAACGAGACCTACGTGGAGCTCTCCCGGGGCACCGGCGCCGGTGGCGAGATGGCCTCGGGCGGGCTGATCCCGATCGAGCACACCCTGACCCCGGTGGCCATCGACCAGGTGCTCGCCATCCTCGACCCGCAGACCCGCGACCGCCTCCAGCTGCTGCTCGGCAGCGCCGGACAGGCGCTCGCCGGGCGCGGCACCGACCTCAACGCCGAGGCGAGCAGCTCCAACCGGCTGGTGGGCTCGCTGAACGGCCCCGCCGCCGAGCTCGCCACCCGCCGCCAGCAGCTGCAGAACGTGGTGCTCGAGCTGCAGAGGCTCTCCACGACCCTCGCCGGCCAGCGCGACCAGGTGCGCGACGGGTTCGGCACCTTCAACCAGGTGATGGGCCAGCTCGCCGACCAGGAGCAGCAGATCGGGGGCACCGTGCAGCAGGCCGACCTGCTGCTCCAGAACCTCGACGTGCTGGTGAGCGGGCAGGCCCCCAACCTGCAGGGTGCGCTGCGCTCGCTGCCCGGGGCGCTGACCAACACCGCCGGCTTCCTCGACCAGACCATCCGGGTGCTGAGCGGGATCTACCCCTACCGCGACCAGGTCCACGACGTCTTCCCCAACCTCGCCACCTCGTTCGCCGACACCGATCCGAACGTCGCCGATCCGCTCTCGCCCGACGGCAGGCAGCACCTCTGGTCGATCTACGCGGTGAGCTGCTTCACCTCCTGCAGCTCCACCGGCACCAGCACCGCCACCCGCGCGTCGAGCGTGCCCTCCGCCGCCGCCTCGGGCGACATCTGGGCGGCGGTGATGGGAGACACGCCGTGACGCGCCGCCGGGTGACGGTGAACGCCGTCATGGTGCTGGCCTTCGCCGCCCTCTGCGTCGGCGCCATGGAGTTCCTGGCGGTGAACATCGGCCAGCCGAACCCGCTCGGCGCCGCCTACCGGGTGCGCGCCGTCTTCGCCAACGCCGACGGGGTGCCCACCGCCGCGGACGTGCGCGTCGCCGGCGTGCAGGTGGGCAAGGTCACCAGGGTCGACCACGACCCCGCGTATCCCGACGCCACCGTGGTGACCATCGCCATCAGCGACGCGCGCGCCGTGCCGGTCTACTCGAACGGCACCGCCAAGGTGCGGCCGAAGACCCTGCTCGGTGAGAAGTACGTCGACCTCGTGCCCGGCGACCGCCGCGGCGAGGAGCTGGCCGGCAACGGCATGCTGCCCCAGAGCAACACCACCACCACGGTCGAGGTCGACCAGATCTTCAACGCCTTCGACGCGAGGACTCGCGAGGAGCAGCGGCTGGTGCTGCAGGCGCTCGACGCCGCCACCCAGCACCGGTCCGGCGACCTGCAGGCGATCATCCCCCAGCTCCAGCAGGGTGTGGCCAACCTCGTCCCGGTGGCCCAGGTCTACGAGAAGGACAACCCGGAGATGGGGCGCATCCTCGCCAACCTGGCGATCCTGATGGGCACCCTCGGCGACGAGCACCAGCAGCTCGCCGGACTGCTCGCCAACGGCAACGTCGCCCTGGGGGCGATCGCCCAGCGCGACCGGTCGCTGGTCACCACCCTGCGCGAGGCCTCGAACGTCGCCGCCGAGCTCAACGCGGCGGCGGCGCCGACGGTCGGCGCCCAGCGCCAGGCGCTGGCGAGGCTCGCACCCGCGCTCGGCGCCGAGCGCAGCTTCCTCGCGCAGGTGGTCGACCCCAACCCGGGCTGCCCGGGCCGGCCCAGCTGCGGCATCGACGAGGTCTTCACCGGCACCCTGCTCGGCCAGCTGAACTACCCCAACGACCAGCTCACCATCACCACTCCCACCGGCCTGCGGGTGACCCAGCAGTGGGCGTCGCTGTTCACCCCGCCGTCGGGCCAGCCCGCCGCGCTGAACATCGACCTCTCCTTCCACTGCGACACGCTGCAGACCACGCTGAGCCCGGTGCTCGGTGCTCTCGGGCTGCAGGGCGCCATCGGCACCATCTGCCCGCAGCTCACCGGCCAGGGGGCGGCCACCCACAGCGCCGCCGCGGCCGACCCGCTGTCGATGCTCGCCGCCTTCGTGGGGCAGACGCAGTGAACCGGCCGCTGATCGTGCTCACCCTCGCCGGGGCGGCCGCCGCCGGCCTCGCCTTCCTCGGCGGCGGCTCCGGCACCCACCACGTCACGGCGCGCTTCAGCGACGCCGACGGGCTGGTGACCGGCAACGACGTGCGCGTCGCCGGGGTGACCGCGGGCACCGTCGACTCCATCACCGTGGGCGGCGGCCCGCGGACCGGCCCCTACGCCGAGGCGGTGCTCAGCATCGACGCGAGCCACTGGCCGCTGCACCAGGGGACGCGCGTCGCGGTGCGCCCCAAGGGGGTCCTGAGCAACGTCTTCGTCGACCTCAGCCCGGGGTCGCCCGCCGCCCCCGCGATCGGCGACGGCCACGTCTTCGGGATCGCCGACACCAACAGCCCGGTCAACCTCGACCAGCTCGCCGACGTCTTCGACGCCGGCGTCCGGACCGCCATCCGCACCCAGCTCCAGGAGGGGGTGATCGCGCTCGGGGGCCACGGCGCCGCCGACCTCAACGCGGCCATCGCCCAGCTCGACCCCCTCACGAACGCCCTGATCCCACTGACGGACGTTCTCGCGCGGCGCAGCCCGGAGCTCGACCGGCTCAACGCCGAGTTCGACACCATCACCGCGAAGCTCGCCTCCGAGGACCAGCACCTGCACGGGCTGATCGCCGGCGGCAACGCCACGCTGGGGGCGCTGGCGGCGCGGCAGCACCAGCTCCAGGCCACCCTCGACCATGCCGCGGGCACGCTCACCAGCCTCGACGCCGGCCTCCAGGGCGAGCAGGGCAACCTGGCCGCGATCCTCCAGAAGGGCCCGGGTGCGCTCGACCGCCTGCAGCAGGCGGCGGTGGTGCTGGGGCCGCTGATCCAGGCGGTCGACCCCCACATCCCCCACCTCGACATGCTCCTCGACGAGTTCGTCAGCGGCACCGGGTACGCGATCAACGGCGTCGACACGCTGCGGGTCGACGCGGTGCTCAACCAGCCGGGACACAACGGCCAGCCCTGCGGCGGCCAGCACACCGCCATCTCGGGCGAGCAGCGGGGCTGCCCGTTCACCCCGGACTACCGGCTGGGCTCGAGCGACCCCGGCCCCGGCGGCACCATCCAGGCAGGCGCCTCCGGGCCGGCCGGCGGCGACGGCGGCGGCTTCGACCTCGCGGGAATGTTCGGATGATCGGCAGCGTCCGCGGCCCGCGCATCCGCCCGGCGCTCGCCGGCGTCCTCGCCGCGCTCGTGATCGGCGCCGTGGTGCTGGTGATGGGCTGGATCAACGTGAACTTCGCCGCTCCCTGGGCGAGCACCCACACCGTGACCACGCAGGTCACCGACGTCGACGGGATCGCGGTGAGCAGCGATGTGCGCATCGCCGGCCGGCTGGTCGGCCAGGTCACCGAGGTGACGGCGCGCGGTGACCACGCCGACCTCACCTTCCACGTCGACGGCGCGGAGTGGCCGCTGCCCGCCGACACCACCGCGAGCATCCGCCTCGCCACCCTCCTCGGCCAGAAGTACGTCGAGCTCGTCCCCGGCTCCGACCACAGCCATCAGCTCGCCGACAACGGCGTCATCCCGCTGGCGGCGACCCGGCCGGTGGTCGACTTCGACCAGCTGCTCGACACCTTCGACCCGGCCACCCGGCAGGCGCTCACCACCCTGATCAGGACGGTGGGCGCCGGGGTGCAGGGTCAGGACGGCGCCCTGCAGCAGCTCGTCCCCGGCCTCAGGGACCTCTCCGTGCACGGCCAGGCTCCGACCGCGACGCTGGCGCAGCACGACGCCGACCTCAACGCCATCCTCGCCAGCCTCGGCACCGTCGCCGACCAGCTGAACCGCAGCCGTGACGACCTCGCCGGGGTCATCGACACCATGAACTCGGTGACCGGGGCGCTGGCCGCCAACCCCGAGGTGGTCCGCGGCTTCATCGGCAACACCGACGCGCTGAACCGCACCGCCCACCAGGTGCTCGGCAACGGCGGCGCGCCCCAGCTCGCCGCCGGGCTGCAGCAGCTCGCCCCGGTCGCCGGCCAGTTCGACCGCCTGCTCGCCTCGCTGCTCCCCCAGACCCAGGCGTTCGGGATCAGCGGCGTCGTGCCCTCGATCACGCTCATCCACGAGATCGGCGACGCCATCTCCCAGAGCGACCGCGACGGGTACTTCCTGCGCCAGAACCTGATGGGCATCGACTGCAGCGGCATCCTGCCCACCGGCAGCTGCACCCTGCCCACCTCACCGCCCCCCCAGAGGACCGTGCCGGCGCTGCCGCAGCCGCCTCAGCTCCCTCCGCTGCCACTGCTGCCGCTGCTCCCCGGCATCCTCGGCCCGCACTCGACGCCCTCGACGCCGCTGCTGCCGCCGCTGCTGGGCGGGCTGCTCGGCGACTGGTGGCCGAGCCCGGGCTCGGGCGCCTCGCTGGCGACCCTCGACCTCTGGGCGGCGCCCTGATGAGCCGCACCACGCCCCGGGTCGACCCGGTCACCACCGGCATCGTGACCGTCGTGGTGATCGTCCTCGTGCTCGTCGGCGTGGTGGTCAGCGGCCTGCCCGGGGGCCCGCCGATCCCGGTGCCCTGGAGCCATCACGTCGAGCTGCGGGCCCAGCTGGCCGACGCCGACTCGCTGGCCCCCCATGCCTCGGTGGAGATCGCCGGGGTGAAGGTGGGGGAGGTGGTCGGCATCGAGAGCCGGGACGGCGCGGCGCTGGCGGTGATGAACGTCGACTCCCAGTTCGCGGACGTCCACCGCGACGCCACGGTGATGCTGCGGCCCCACGGCTTCTTCGGGCCCAAGTTCCTCGAGATCGCCCCCGGCACCGCCTCGGCACCGGCGCTCGGCGGTGGCGACGTCATCCCCGAGCGGCAGACGGTCCTCCCCGTCGACCTCGACCAGATCCTCCACGCCCTGGGCGCCCCGGAGCGGGCGAGCCTGCAGACCGCGCTCGTCCAGCTCGGCCAGGCCGCCGCCGGTCGCGGTGACGACGTCAACCACCTGGTCGCCAGCGCCCGGACGCTCACCTCCCGGCTGCTCGACCCGGTGCAGGCCCTCGACGCCGTGGGCTCCAACCTCGGCGACATGCTGGTCCAGAACGAGGCCTTCAACGCCGACTTCGCCCAGGTGCCGCTCGACCAGCTGGTGGCCGGCACCGACCGCACCCTGGCCGCCTTCGCCGCCAACTCGGACCACCTGCAGTCGCTGCTCACCCATGCCGACAGCACCCTGACCACCCTCGACGCCGCCCTCAGTCAGCGGGGCGGCGACCTCCACGCCGTCCTCGACCAGGCGCCGGGGGTCATCGACCGGCTCAACCAGTTCAACGACCTGCTGGGGGCGTTCGGCGCCAACCTGCGCGGCCTGCAGCCGGGCCAGCCGGTGGACGCCACCCCCGGGATCATCAGCGCCATCGAGAACATCCGGTCGGCGTTCGCGGCCAGCGACCCCTGCTCGAAGAACCCCACCCAGCCGTGCTCGCCCGGCGACCAGCGCCAGCACTACGTGCGGGTCGAGGTCTTCGGGCTGCTCCCCAACATCCCGATCCCCTGCAGCGTGCTGCCCGCGGGGCCGCTGAGCACGCTGCCCTGCACCGCGGCCGCCACCTCCACGCCGCTCGGCGAGGACACGCTGTCGCTCCTGCTCGGCGCCTGACCGGCGACGATGGTGGTCCACGAGGTGGCGGGGTGAGCGTCGACTACGACGTCCTCGTCGTGGGAAGCGGGTTTGGGGGAAGCGTCAGCGCGCTGCGGCTGAGCGAGAAGGGCTACCGGGTCGGCGTCCTCGAGGCGGGCCGGCGCTTCGGTCCCGACGACCTTCCCAAGACCAGCTGGCGGCTGCGGCGCTACCTCTGGATGCCCCGGCTGGGGCTGCGCGGCATCCAGCGGATCACCCTGCTCGACGACGCGATGATCCTGTCCGGGTGCGGCGTCGGCGGCGGCTCGCTGGTCTACGCCAACACCCTGTACGAGCCGCTCGCCCCCTTCTACCGCGACCCCCAGTGGGCGCACATCACCGACTGGAGATCCGAGCTGGTGCCCTGGTACGCGCAGGCGCGGCGCATGCTCGGCGTCGATGAGGTCCGGGTCGACACCCCGTCCGACGCGGTGATGCGCACCGTCGCCGCGCGGCTCGGGGTCGCGAGCACCTTTCACCACACGCCGGTGGGGGTGTTCCTCGGCACCCCCGGCGAGCGCGTCGCCGACCCCTACTTCGGCGGTGCCGGCCCGGCGCGCACCGGCTGCATCCAGTGTGGCGAGTGCATGACCGGCTGCCGCCACGGCGCCAAGAACAGCCTCGACCTCAACTACCTGCACCTCGCCGAGCGCCTCGGTGCCCGGGTGCACCCCGAGACCCAGGCGGTGCGCATCCGGCCCCTGCCCGGCGGCGGCTACGCGGTCGACACCGAGCGTCCCGGCGCGTGGCTCCGGCGCCGCCGGCGGAGGTACACCGCCACGCAGGTGGTGGTCTCGGCGGCGGTGCTGGGCACGCTGCGCCTGCTCCTCGACGCCCGCGACGGCGGCGACCTGCCCGGCGTCTCGGAGCGGCTCGGCCACGTGGTGCGCACCAACTCCGAGGCGATCCTCGGCGCCGCCACCCCCAGGGTCACCACCGACTACTCGCGCGGGGTGGCGATCACCTCCTCGATCCACCCCGACGAGGTGACCCACATCGAGCCGGTGCGCTACGGGCGGGGCAGCAACGCGATGGGGCTGCTCGCCACCATGCTGGTCCCGGGCGGCGGCCGCCTCCCCCGGCCGCTGCGCTTCCTGCTCACCGCGGCCGCCCACCCCCGCACCTTCGTGCGCTCGCTGTCGGTGCGGCGCTGGTCGGAGCGCACCATCATCCTGCTGGTGATGCAGAGCCTCGACAACAGCCTGCGGATCATGCGTCGCCGCGGCCGGATCGGTCCCCACCTGCGCAGCGCCCAGGGGCACGGCGAGCCCAACCCCACCCACATCCCGCTGGGCCACCGGGCCGCGCGGCTCGCCGCGGAGGCGATCGGCGGCGAGCCCGGCGGCTCGATCAACGAGTCGGTCCTGAACATCCCGATGACCGCGCACATCCTCGGCGGCTGCTGCATCGGCGACAGCCCGCGGACGGGGGTGATCGACGCCTACCACCGCGTCTACGGCCACCCCGGCCTGCACGTCTGCGACGGCTCGGCGGTCAGCGCCAACCTCGGCGTCAACCCCTCGCTGACGATCACCGCGATGACCGAGCGGGCGATGTCGCTCTGGCCGAACCGCGGCGAGGCCGACCCCCGGCCCGAGCTCGGCTCGGTGTACCGGCGCGTCGCCCCGGTCGCCCCCCG
>JAQBPI010000251.1 GCA_028287605.1 Chloroflexota bacterium | reverse complement strand
TGCCGCCGCGGCCCGCCGGGCCTCCTCCAGCGCGGCGGCGATCGCCGCCTCGGCGGCCACCACGGGCTGCGCCGCGCCGGCGCCGGTCACTCCCTGGGGCACCGACCCGGCGTGCTCGAACGCATCGGCGACCTGGCCCACCCGGCGGTCTATGTCGAGGCACCGCCGCGCGTAGCGCTCCAGGTCGTCCTCGATCCGGGGGAGGGGTCGGCCGAACTCCGGCTTGCTCGCCCGGTAGGCGTCGAGCACCCGCCCCAGCCGCAACCCCAGCTGGTGGATGTGCTCGTCGATCTGCACCGCCGCCCGGGAGTAGGCGCGCAGGTCGGCGGGAACGGCACTCCCAGTGCGGTCATCGGAGGGGCTCAAGGGGCCGCCATGGTGGCATTGCGATCCCACGGGGTCAACGGGGAGCCAGTCTGACGGCGGTGCGGTCAGTAGTCCTGCAGGTAGGCGGCGTTGCCCTCGAGGGGCAGGGGGTCGAAGCCGAACTGGGTGGCCACGGCGTCGACCCGGGTCACGTTCTCCTTCTCCAGGAGGCGGAGCTGGCCGGGCGTGACCGGGGGGTTCGGGAGCACCTTCTCGAACAGGGCGGCGAGGGGGCGCATCGCGCCGACCGGCACGTGGACGTTGCGCCGGCGCCTGCCGGTCTCGGCCTTGATGATGTCGATGATCTGCTCGTAGGTGAGGTGGTCGGGGCCGCCCACCTCGTGGACCGCGCCGGAGGGCCCGCGCTCGATGCTCAGGGCGATGATGCGGGCGAGGTCGGAGACCGCGATGGGCTGGAAGAGCGCCCGCCCGTCGCCCACCACCGGCACCACCGGGTTGAGCCGGATCAGCTTGGCGAGCACCGTGAAGAACCCGTCGCCCGGGCCGAAGACCAGGCTCGGCCGGAGCACGGTGAAGGGCACGGCGCCGCCGCGCACCGCCTGCTCGCCCTCCCATTTGGAGGCGAGGTAGGCGTAGCGCGGGTCGGGGTCGACGCCGATCGCGCTGATGTGGACGACGTGGCCGACCCCCGCCTCGGTGGCGGCGCGGACCACGTTGGCGGTGCCCTCGGCGTTCACCCGGGTGAAGGTCTGTCGCCCCTTCTCGCGGATGATGGCGACGAGGTGGACGACGGCGTCGCAGCCGCGCAGCGCCTCGATCAGGCCCTCGCCGCCGACCACGTCGGCGCGTACCCACTCCGCCCCCGCCGGCCGCGGCCCGCTGCGGGTGCCCCGCGCCAGCAGCCGCAGGTCGTGACCCGCCGCGGCGAGGGCGCGCGAGGTGTGGATGCCGACGAATCCGGTCCCCCCGGTGATCGCGATGCGAGCCACGGCTGTCCTCCTGATTGGCCGGCAGAGAGTACGGGATGGGGGCGTCCTCGTCGCCTCGCTTCACCAGCCGGCGCCGCCCTCGAGATCTCAGCCGCGGCGTGATGTACAGATGTTCGCTTCCAGTCACCGAGACCATCGGTCGCTCTCCGGGCGTCGACTCGGTAACCGAGAGCACTCTGATTCTGAAGCGGGTCGCTTCGGCTCCGTGGAGCCGGGTCATCCGGCCCTCATGCGCTCGGCTACCGCCACAAGCTCGGCGTCCGTCAGGGCGGGTGGCTGCCATGCCCGCTTGCGAATGTGGCTGGCGAAGTCCTCCGGCAACGAGACGTTGTACTGCCTGACGTAATAGGCCAGATCCCGCGGCCATACCCAGGTCCCGTCAGTGACCAGTTCGAGCGGCGCGACGCCCGTAATCCCAGGGTCGAGGACGTCGTCGACCAGAACTCCGGTCGCGGCTACCGTCCGCCCCGCGTCCAGGTACTGAGCCATATGATCCTGGTCCGTCGCCGGCGCCGTCTGCCGCGCTCGACCAGGCTGGGGCCGTCTTCATCCCCGTGGCCTAGCTCGCGAAAGAAGCCCAGCCTTCGAACCATCACGCGGCGTCAGGCCATGAGCTGGGAAAGCGGTCCTTCAATGCCGGGATCTCCAGGAAGGATACCGTCCATGACGAGGACGAGCAGAAGTCGAGTGAGCTCAGCGAAGATCTTTGCAGTCGAACCCACCGCCCCGTGTGCCGCGCAATTGAATCTCAGAGTTCCGGGACGAAGGGTCTCTGCCGGTGTGGCTACGACTGCCGAACGCACCGCTTCTGCGTAGGGTGGGGGAAGCCCGGCCCTGGCCCACTCAGGCCGTACGATCAGATCGCTGACATACGGTCTGTTCACGGCGCCTTGCTCCGCCTTGGGCATGTGTACGGACAGCGCGCCAAATCGCTCATCAGGCTCCCGGCCACGGCCTCGCCGTCCCCCTCGGGGCGTACGGGGAAGCCGAGCACCGACTTCTGCTCCGGCTGCTGGCCGCTCGGTCCGGTCAGCTGTGCGCCTCCGGCATGCACGGAATGCTGGTTGCTCATCCCTCCGGTCTCAGCAGCAGCGACGACCCGGCTTGCCGGCACGAACAGATGTTCGCTATACTTGTTGCCCAGCCTCTCCTCCCTCCCCCTTCGCTCCCGTTGTCCGAGGCCGGGACCAACGTGATGAGTGGGTGTGGGTGTGAGAGGAATGACGCGTCAGCTCCCCCTGACAGCGCTCGACGAGGTGGTCGGCCGTCTCCAGCGCCGCCACGGTCCCGCGGCGGTGCGGTGGGGAGGTGACCCCGCCTCCGCCGAGGTGTGGCCGACGGGCATCCCCGTCCTCGACGCGGTGCTTCCCCAGGGCCTCTCCTGCGGCCGGATCTCCGTGCTCACCGGCGAGCGAGGGCGGGCGACGGGGCGGCTTACCCTCCTCCAGGCGCTCGCCGCCCGGGCCAGCCGGAGCATGGAGGTGGCCTACGTCGACCTCGCCGGCACCCTCGACCCCGGGTTCCTCGCCGACCTCGGCGCCGACCTCGAGGCCTGCTACGTGGTCCGTCCTCCCCGGAGGGCGCTGGGGCCGGGGCTGGCCATGGCCCGGACCCTGGTCGCCGCCGGGGTGCCCTGGCTGGCGGTCGCCCTGGGGAGTGCCGCCGGGCGTGAGCGGGGATGGGAGCACGCCCTCTCCGCGCTGGTGGGCGTGGTCCAGGGGCGGGGGGCGGTCGCCTGCGTCTCCGCCCCCTCGCCGCCCGCGGCGCCGCTGGCCTACGCCTCCTCGCTCACCATTGCCTGTACGCCGCTGGACTGGCAGCTGGCGCACGGCGACGTCACCGGGCTGCGAGTGCGGCTGACGGTGGTGAAGTCGAAGATCGGGGGCCAGGGGGGAAGGCTGTCATCCGCGGATGATGGCCTGGGGGGAGTCCCCCCCACCGGGCGCGTCAGCGCCCAGATGAATGGCGAGGTGGGGCTGCTGCTCCGCTACCCCCGCCCTCACTCCCCCGCCGAGGTGGTGGGCCTGCCCGAGGTGGTCGAGGAACCGCCCGCGCAGCAGCCGGCCGCCGCCGTCGCCACTCCGCAGCCCGCCTCCCGCGCGCTCGCCGGCTGACGCCGCCGTGACCCGCGTCCTCTGCGCCCACTTCGACCACCTCGGCCTGCTGGCCGCGTGGCAGCGCCATCCCGAGCTGCGCACCGAGGCGGTGGTGGTAGGCGGCGCGCCGGTGCTGCGGCTGCCGGTGCTCGCCGCCTCGGCGGCCGCCCGGGTGGCGGGGGTGCGCCCCGGCCAGCCCCTCCGCCAGGCCCAGCAGCTCTGTCCCCAGGCGGTGTTCGTCGACCTCGACGTCGAGGCCGCGGCACGGCTGCGCGAGGCGGCGCTGAGCGAGCTCTGCGCGGTGGTGCCCTCGGTGGAGATGGGCGACGAGCAGGCCTACGCCGACCTCGGCGGGCACCACGCCCAGCATCCCGGCGAGGCCGCCTGGGCGGCGGCGGCGGCGCGGGCGCTCACCCGGGGGCTGGGGACCGCTCCCGCGGTGGGGGTCGCGGGCTCGCGCTTCACCGCCTGGATGGCGGCACGGGTGAGCGCACCGCGGCGCGTCCGCCGGGTGCGTCCCGGCGAGGAGGCGGCCTTCCTGGCGCCCCTGCCGATCGGCCTGCTCCCCGTCGACGCAGCCATCCTGGCCCGGCTGGGCACCCTCGGGCTCGACTGCCTGGGCGCCGTCGCCGCGCTCTCCCCGGCCGACCTCGGCCGCCAGTTCGGCGGCGACGCCGGCCTGACCGTCCACCGCTATGCGCGGGGCGAGGACGAGGCGCCGGTCACCCCCGCCACCGCTCCGCGGACGCTGGTGGAGCGGCTGATCATCGAGGGTGGAGCCGCCGACCGCGAGCTGCTGAGCCGCTGCGCCGAGCGCACCTGCCGCATCCTCGGCGCCCGGCTGCGCGAGCGCGGACTGTCGGCGGGCCGGGTCGGCCTCGTCCTCGAGGGCGAGGCGGGGCCGGTGGCGGCGGGCACCCGCGTCCCCCCCGCCCCCGCCGGCTCCGCCGTCGAGCTGTGGGCCACGGTGCTCGGGCTGCTCGGCGCCCTCGAGCTCACGGGGCCGGTGGCCGGTCTGCGCCTCGAGGTGGACGAGCTGTCCACCGCCTCGGGGCGGCAGGTCGAGCTCTGGCGCCGCGGCGACGCCGAGCGCGACGCCGTGGCCCGCGCCGTCGCCCGCCTCCAGGACCGCTTCGGCACCGCCACGGTGGTGCGGTCGCGGCTCACCCTCGACCCCGGCGACCTGCACGAGCGTCGCTTCGCCTGGGAGCCGGCGACGCCGGTGGTCCTGGTGCGGCCTGGGGGGAGGCCCCCCGTCAATGAGCGCGTCAGCGCTCAGAGCGAGAGATGACCGAGCTGCTCGACGCCGGGGAGGGGGAGCAGGTGCGCATCGCCGCCGACGGCAGCCCCACCGCGGTGCGCACCGGCGGGGGGTGGCGGCCGGTCACCCACACCGTCAACCGCTGGGTCGTGGAGACCGACTGGTGGCGGATGCCGGTGCGTCGCGAGTACCGCCGCTGCCTGGTGGCCGGAGGCGACTGCCTGGAGCTCTGCCGCGACCTCGACACCCTCCGCTGGACGGTGGTGCGCCGCTATGACTGACACAGGGGGGAGGGGCCCCCCACCGGTGCGCGCGTCAGCGCACAGAGCCTGACACCGTGCCCCGGGCCGCCGGAGTGCCTCATCGGGGAGGGGCCGCTGAGGTTCGGCGGCCGGGACACGGCCGGTCGTGCGCTGCCGGGAGTGCTCGGGGAGCGGCGGTCCAGCCCCTCGGGCCGACGGCGGACGGGACGGGGGGTGCAGGGGAAGGGGGTGTGGATGGGGGTGTCCGGCCGGGGCCTCACTCCGCCTCCTCCTCTCCGTGCTCTGTTCGACAGCAAAACGACTGCTGAGGAGTATACACAAGAAAGTGGTGCTGTCAACCGGCTTCGCCGAGCTCGCCGCCCGCTCCCACTACTCCTTCCTCGACGGCTCCTCGTCGCCCCGCGAGCTGGCCGCCGCGGCCGCCGCCGCCGGGCTCGGAGCGCTCGGGATCTGCGACCGCAACGGCCTCTACGGCGCTGTCGCCCTCACCCACGCCGCCCGTCAGGCCGGCATCCACCCCGTGATCGGGGCCGAGCTCGACCTCGACGGCGGCAGCCGGCTGCGCCTCATCGCCCGCAGCTCGCGGGGCTACCGCCAGCTCTGCCGGGCGGTGAGCGCCGCCCAGCTCGCCGGCGAGAAGGGCCAGCCCCGGCTGCGCATCAGCGGGATCACGGGTCCGGCGACGGCGCAGGCCGGCGCGAACGCGCCGGCCGTCGCCGAGGGCCGGCCCAGGGGGGTAGCTGAGGGCATTGCGACCAATGCCCTCAGCTGGACGGGGGGAGTATCCCCCCGCGTCAAGGGTGGGGGCGCCCCTCGCCACCTGCCGCCACCGGAGCGTCCGGCGGCGCTGCGCACCACCGCCGGGCCCTTCCCCGCGGGCTGGCCGTCGCTGCCGTCCACCCGCCGTCCCGCCACCGGTCCTCCCGCGGTGCTCGACCCCACCGAGCTCGACGGCTGCACCGTGCTCGCCGGCGGCCCGGAGTCGGAGATCACCGCCGCCCTGCTCCGCGGCGACCGCCGTGGCGCCGCGCACGCCGCCGACCGGCTGCGCGAGGCCTTCGGGCGCGACCGCGTGGTGCTGCTGCTCACCCACCACCTCCATCCCGCCGACGGCTGGCTGGTGGCGGAGACGGCGGCGCTGGCACGGCGCAGCGGGCTGGCGGCGATGGTCTCCAACACCCCCGTCCACGCCACCACGGCGGACAGGCCGCTGCTCGACGTGCTCACCGCCATCCGCCACCGCACCACCCTCGACCGCGCCGCCGCCCACGGCCTGCTGCTGCCCAACGCCGAGCACCGGGTCAAGTCCGAGGCGGAGCTGCGCGTCCTGCTCGGTGAGCACCCCGAGGCCTTCGACCGCGCCGCCCACCTGGCCGCGCAGTGCAGCGTCGCCCTCGACTTCAGCGACGTGCGCTTCCCCGGCTTCACGGTGCCCGACGGGGAGACCCCGCTCTCGGTGCTGCGCCGGCTCTGCGAGGAGGCGCTCCCTGACCGCTACCGCCCGGTGACCGAGCCGGTGCGGGCGCGGCTGCGGCGCGAGCTCGGGGTGATCGAGACCACCGGGCTCGCCGAGTTCTTCCTCATCACCTGGGACATCATGCGGTTCGCCCGCGAGCGCGGCATCCCCGGACAGGGGCGGGGGAGCGCCGCCGACAGCATCGTCGCCTACCTGCTCGGCATCACCCGAGTCGACCCGGTGGAGCACGACCTGCTCTTCGAGCGCTTCCTCCACGAGGACCACCAGGGCACGCCCGACATCGACATCGACTTCTCCACCGAGCACCGCGAGGAGGTGATCCAGTACGTCTACGAGCGCTACGGCGCCGAGCGCACCGGCATGGTCGCCAACGTCGTCACCTTCCGGCCGCGGATGGCGGTGCGCCAGGTGGGGGCGGCGCTCGACGTCCCCGAGCCGGTGGTCGACCGCCTCGCCAAGTCGGTGGGCGCCTGGTACATGGGCAGCGTCGCCGACGTCGTCGACGCCGCCGGCCTCGACCCCGGGGAGATCACCGACTCGCTGCCCTGGACGCACTTCCTCGACCTGCTGCAGCGCATCGAGGGCTGCCCCCGGCACCTCGGCATCCACGTCGGCGGCATGCTCGTCACCGGGGCGCCGCTGGTCGACGTCGCCCCGGTGGAGCGGGCCACCATGCCCGGGCGGGTGGTGGTGCAGTTCAACAAGGACGACGTCGAGGACCTCGGCCTCATCAAGATGGACCTGCTCGGGCTGCGCACCCTGAGCGCCGTCAAGGAGTGCCTCGACCACGTCGAGGCCGTCACCGGCGAGCGCCCCGACCTCGACGCCCTGCCCCTCGACGACCCGCAGGTCTACGACGTGATCTGCGCCGCCGACACCATCGGCCTCTTCCAGATCGAGTCGCGTGCCCAGCAGCAGTCGCTCCACCAGTCCCGGCCGCGGGTGTTCAACGACCTCATCGTGCAGGTGGCGATCATCCGGCCCGGCCCCATCCAGGGCAACGCCGTCAACCCCTACCTGCGCCGCCGCCAGGGGCTGGAGCCGGTCACCTACCTGCATCCCTCGTTGGAGCCGATCCTGGCCGAAACCCACGGGGTGGTGCTCTACCAGGAGCAGATCCTGCGGATCGTCATGGAGGTGGCCGGCTACAGCGCCGGCGAGGCCGACCGCTTCCGCCGGGCGATGAACCGCCACCGCTCGCGGGTGGAGATGGCCGAGCTCCACGACGAGTTCATCGAGCGCTGCGTCGCCCGCGGCATCGGCGCCGAGGTCACCGGGGAGATCTTCAGGGCGGTGGCGGGATTCGCCGTCTACGGCTTCTGCAAGAGCCACGCCGCCGCCTTCGCGCGCACCGCCTACGAGACCGGCTGGCTGCGCCTCCACCATCCCGCCGCCTGGCTCTGCGCCCTGCTCAACGCCCAGCCGATGGGCTTCTACCACCCCTCGGTGCTGGTCGAGGACGGCAAGCGGCACGGCGCCTGCACCCTGCCCGTCGACGTGGGCCGCAGCCGGGCGCGCTGCACCATGGAGTGGATCGGCGACACCCCGCCGCCGGCGGGCGCGGTGGCCGCGGGGCTGGCCCCGGGATGGCGGGTGGAGGGGGACACGGTGCGCCGCGACCCCGCCGCGCGCCCGCCC
>JAQBPI010000143.1 GCA_028287605.1 Chloroflexota bacterium | reverse complement strand
CCGTCCGGCGATGAGACGGCCGGCGGCAGGGGCCGTGGCCGGGAGCGATAGGCGGCGCGATCCGAGGGTGGCGGCGGCCCTGTCGGTGGTGCCCGGCCTCGGCCAGCTCTACAACCTGCAGCCCGGCAAGGCCGCCTTCTTCCTGCTCGCCACGATCTTCACCATCGGCCCGGCGGTGCTCCTGATCACCGCCGGCGAGCGGCTCGGCACCACCCTGCTCCACCGCGGCGCCGGGACCGCCTTCCTTCTCCTCGCCCTGGGCTCGGTGATCGTCTTCCTCGCGCTGCTGCTGCTCGGCCTCGCCTTCTGGGCGAGCGCCGTGGTCGACGCCCGGCGGAGCGCCGTCGAGATCAGCGAGCGGCGGCTGAGCAGCGGCCGCTGGTGGTTCTTCCGGCTGTGAGAGGCAGCGTGCTGGGGGGCGCCCTCGGGGCCTTCCATCGCATCGTCCCCCCCGCCACCGGCGGGCTGGACTGGCCGCGCCATCGCACCGCGGGACCGGTCCGCGGGGCCGAGCGCTCCCGCCTGCTCCACTACGAGCGGCTGATGGGGCTGGCCCACGCCACCGCGGTGCCGGTGGCGCTCGCCGCCACCCTGGTCCACGTCGACTTCATCGCCCGGCCGGCGACGCCGTGGTTCCTGGTGCTGCTCGCCACCGCGCTGGTCTACGCGGTCGTCTACCACTTCGTCCTGCCCCGGCTCTGGCTCTCCCACACCAAGGTGGTGCTCGGCCTGCTCGTCGACGTGGCGCTGACCACCGAGGTGGTGCGGCTCACCGGCTACCACATGAGCCTGCTCGTCTTCCTCTACTACCTGATCATCATCGCCTGCGCGCTCACCCTGGAGAGGCGCACCCTCTACGCCATCTGCGCAGTGATCAGCCTCGCCTTCTGCGCAGTGCTGCCCTTCGACCCGGTCTTCGGGCAGGCCGCCGGCGCCCACGCCGGCCACGTCCTCCTCTTCCTCTTCTCGGTGTGGGGGGTGGGCTTCATCAGCGCCGCCGGGGCGGCCCAGATCCAGGCGGCGGAGCGGCGGCTGATGAGCAGCGTGCGCACCCAGCGGGCGATCGCCGAGGAGAACGCCAAGCTCTCCGTCGACCTCGCCCGGCGCCTGGAGGAGAGCCGCGCGCTCACCGTCTCCCTGGACCGCCAGCGCGAGGAGACCCGGCGCCTCGCCGACATGGTGATCCACGCCCAGGAGGAGGAGCGCCGGCGGGTGGCGCGCGAGCTCCACGACGAGGCCAACCAGCTGCTCGCCGCGCTGATGACCACCGTCGACGCGGCCGAGGCCGCGGCGGCGCGGCAGGGCCAGCCGGAGCTCACCGCCACCCTCGGCCGGCTGCGGCGTCTCGCCAGCGCCACCCTCAGCGACCTCCAGCGCATCGCCACCGAGCTGCGGCCGCCCGCGCTCGACGAGTTCGGGCTGCTGCCGGCGCTCACCCGGCACGTCCGCGACCGCACCGCGAACACCCCCCTCGACGCCTGCGTCGACACGGTGGGACGGCTGCGCCGGCTGCCCCCGACCGTCGAGGTGGCCCTCTACCGGATCGCCCAGGAGGCGCTCGCCAACGTGCAGAAGCACAGCGACGCCCGCAGCGTGCGGCTCCGGCTGCGCTTCCTCCCCGGGGCGGTGTGCCTGGAGGTCAGCGACGACGGCGTCGGCTTCGACCTCGAGGACGAGCACGGCGCCGGCCGGTCGCGGCTGGGGATCGCGGGGATGCGCGAGCGCGCCAGCATCGTCGGCGGCACGCTTCGGGTGACCAGCCGCCCCGGCGCGGGGACGCAGATCTCGACCAGCATCCCCCTCCGCGAGGAGGCGCCGGTGAGCGCCCATGGCTGAGCGCATCCGGGTCCTCCTCGTCGACGACCACGCGATGTTCCGCGAGGGCGTGCGCTCGCTGCTCGAGGGCGAGCCCGATCTCGAGGTGGTCGGAGAGGTCGAGGACGGGCGCCAGGCGGTGCAGACCGCGCTGACCCTCGCCCCCGACGTGGTGCTGATGGACATCACCATGCCCCAGCTCGACGGCATCGAGGCCACCCGGCAGATCCGCAGCCAGAACGACGCCATCAAGGTGCTCATCCTCACCATGCACGACAACGAGGATGTGTTCTTCCGGTCGATCAGCGCCGGCGCCTCCGGCTACGTGCTCAAGCGCAGCGGCGGCGTGGAGCTGATGAGCGCCATCCGCTCCACCCACGAGGGACACTCGTACCTCTCGCCGCTGCTCGCGAAGGCGCTGATGAGCGACTACCTGCAGCGCGGCGAGCGCGGCCAGGACGGCACCGCCCAGGGGCGCCGGCTCTCCGGACGCGAGCAGGAGATCCTCAAGCTGATCGCCGAGGGTCACTCCAGCCGGGAGATCGCCGAGATGCTCGACCTCTCGGTGAAGACCGTGCACAACCACCGGACCCGGCTGATGACCAAGCTGGACATCCACCGCAACACCGACCTGGTCAAGTACGCGATCCGGCTGGGGATGGTCCAGGTCGACTGACCCGCGCGACCGCGGTTCGCGATGTGGCGGGATTGCGCCACCGTGTCAAGGATTGTCAAGCGGCTCCGTCATGGCTTCGTTTCCCCGCGTGCAGGCTGTTCACTGCTTCGAGGGGCGTCCGTCGCCCCGGCCGTGGTCTGATCACCGCGCACGGTGCCGATCGAACGGACACGTGCGCGTGGCGTGCGAAAGGCGCCGTGGCAGACAACCCTGGGGGACCCGGCACATGATCGCAGCACACGGCGCGCGCGGCATCCGCGACGGCGGCAGCTGGGGGAGGGGACGGCATCGCGCCACGGTCGCCTCCCTGGGACTGGTACTCGCGCTCTCGGCGAGCGCGACCGTGCTCACCTCGTCCGCCTCCGCCGCCGCCGGCCCGCTGGAGCCGGTCATCGTCCGAGCCCTGCCCGGCGCCGGCCTCGGGTCCGCCGAGCAGACGGTGCGCGACCTCGGCGGCCGGGTGGGGCTGCTGCTGCCGATCATCGACGGCTTCGCCGCCCGTCTCCCGCACCAGGGCATCGCGGCGCTGCGCGCCCTGGCCGGCGTGGTCTCGGTCGAGCCCGACGCGCCCATCCGGCTCGCGGCGAGTGGCGGCTTCGACGCCGCCACGGACGCCGGCTCGCTCTTCACCACCACCCTCGGCACCGGCGCCCAGGCGTTCTGGCAGAGCGGCTACACCGGCCGCGGCGTCGACGTGGCGCTGATCGACTCCGGGGTGACCGGCGTCGACGGCCTCTCCGCCGCGGGGAAGGTGGTCAACGGACCCGACTTCACCGCGGACGCGGCCTCCCCGGCGCTGCGCTCCTCCGACGGCTTCGGCCACGGCACCCACATGGCCGGGATCATCGCGGGGCGCGACGCCGCCGCCGTGGCCGGTGCCTACGCCGGGGACAGTCGCGACTTCGTCGGCATGGCCCCCGACGCGCGGCTGGTCAACGTGAAGGTCGCGGACGCGCAGGGGAACAGCGACGTCTCCCAGGTGATCGCCGGCATCGCATGGGTGGTCGAGCACCGCACCGACGACGGGCTCAACATCCGCATCCTCAACCTCTCCTTCGGCACCAACAGCACCCAGCCGTACACCCTCGACCCGCTCGCGTACGCCGCCGAGGTGGCCTGGCGCCACGGGCTCGTGGTGGTCGCGTCGGCGGGCAACTTCGGCAACGCCAGCAACGGGCTTGCCGACCCCGCCAACGATCCCTACGTGATCGCGGCCGGTGCCGCCGACACCATGGGCACGCTCACTACCGCGGACGACACCGTCGCCGCCTTCTCCAGCGGCGGCACCCCGGTGCGCCCGCCCGACCTGGTCGCTCCCGGGGCCCACATCGCCAGCCTGCGCGACCCGGGCTCGGCCATCGACATGCTGTACGGCTCCACCGCCACCGTGGGTGCGCGCTTCTTCCGTGGCAGCGGCACCTCCCAGGCCGCGGCGGTGGTCACCGGCGCCGCCGCCCTGCTGCTCTCGCAGCGCCCGTCGGCCACGCCCGACCAGGTCAAGGCACTGCTCACCGGCGCGGCGGCCCCGCTCGCCGGGACCGGCAGCCTGCTCCAGGGAGCGGGCCGGCTGCGGCTCCAGCCGCTGCTGACCGCGCCCACCCCCGGCGCCCACCAGAGCTGGCCGGTCTCGACCGGCGGCGGCTCGCTCGATCGTTCCCGCGGCTCCGCCCACGGTGGCGTCGACGCCGCCATCGCCGCCCTGGTGGCCGCCCTCGGCGGTGGCTGGTCCGGCGGCGGCTGGTCCGGCGGCGGCTGGTCCGGCGGTGGCTGGTCCGGCGG
>JAQBPI010000132.1 GCA_028287605.1 Chloroflexota bacterium | reverse complement strand
CGGACGGCGGGGTCCTGGTGGTCGTGAAGCGCACCGCCACCCCCGGCGCGTACCCGCGCCGTCACGGGGTGCCGGCGAAGCGCCCGCTGGTCTGAGGGCGCCGGGTCAGCGCCCGGCGGCGCCCCCGAGCAGCTCGGTGCGCTCGTACCAGACCACCTCGCTGGCGCCCTCCTCGGGGTGGACCGCGTAGAGGGCGACGCGGCGCTCGTCCGGAAGCACGATCACGCAGCGCCCGTGGGAGCCCACCTCCTCGAGCACCCGCACCGCGCTGCCCAGCCGGAGCGGGTTGGGGTCACCGGCGGCCTCGAGCACCTCGAAGCGGAAGTAGCGGGCCCCGAGCTTCATGTTCTGCTCGACGCCGTTCAGCGTGAGGCGGCGCACACGCTTGTCCCAGGCGGCCATCGAACGGACCCTCGTGAACACGTGACCGGGCGCTCGTCCGATCCTACAGCCACGCCCCGGCGGTGACCAGAGCCGGGCGCGCATACTGCCGGCCCGAGATGGCTCACCTCACCGTCGCCGAGGCGCTGCGCGGAGGGTCCGCGGTCGGCGCCGAGGTCACCGTGAAGGGCTGGGTGCGCAGCCGCCGCGACACCCGCTCGGGCGGTGGCCTCTCCTTCGTGGCGCTCCACGACGGCTCCTGCTTCGACCCCATCCAGGTGGTCGCCGAGGCGTCGCTCCCCAACTACGCCGAGCAGGTCGCCCGGCTCACCACCGGGTGCGCGGTGGTGGCCACCGGCCGGCTGGTCGAGTCCCAGGGAAAGGGCCAGTCGGTGGAGATCCAGGCCAGCGGCATCGAGGTGGTGGGCTGGGTCGACGACCCCGAGACCTACCCGGTGGCGGCCAAACGCCACAGCTTCGAGTACCTGCGCGAGGTCGCCCACCTGCGCCCGCGCACCAACACCTTCGGAGCGGTCGCCCGGGTGCGCCACACCCTGAGCATGGCGGTGCACCGCTTCCTCGACGAGCGTGGCTTCCACTGGATCCACACCCCGATCATCACCGCCAGCGACGCCGAGGGCGCGGGCGAGATGTTCCGCGTCTCCACCCTCGACCTGGCCAACCTGCCGCGCACCGCCGGCGGTGGCGTCGACTTCTCCCGCGACTTCTTCGGCCGCGAGGCCCACCTCACGGTGAGCGGCCAGCTCAACGTCGAGAGCTACTGCCTGGCGATGAGCCGCGTGTACACCTTCGGACCCACCTTCCGGGCCGAGAACTCCAACACCGCCCGCCATCTCGCCGAGTTCTGGATGGTCGAGCCGGAGATCGCCTTCGCCGACCTGGGCGACGACGCCGACCTCGCCGAGGCGCTGCTGAAGTCGATCTTCCGCGCTGTGCTCGACGAGCGCGAGGACGACATGCGCTTCTTCGCGGAGCGCATCGACCGCGACTGCATCGCGCGGCTGGAGCGCTTCGTCGGCTCCAGCTTCGAGCGCATGGAGTACGGCGACGCGGTCACCGCCCTGGAGCGGGCGGTCGAGCAGGGCGCGCGCTTCGAGTTCCCGGTGGCCTGGGGCATGGACCTGCAGAGTGAGCACGAGCGCCACCTCACCGAGCAGATCGTCGGCCGGCCGGTGGTGGTGATGAACTACCCGAGGGAGATCAAGGCCTTCTACATGCGCCTCAACGACGACGGGCGCACCGCCGCGGCGATGGACGTGCTCGCCCCGGGCATCGGCGAGATCATCGGCGGCAGCCAGCGCGAGGAGCGGCTGGATGCGCTCGACGCCCGCATCGAGGAGATGGGGCTGGACCGCGATGCGTATGGCTGGTACCGCGACCTGCGCCGCTACGGCACCGTCCCCCACGCCGGCTTCGGGCTCGGCCTGGAGCGGACCATCATCTACGCCACCGGGATGGCCAACATCCGCGACGTCATCCCCTTTCCCCGCACCCCCAAGAACGCGGACTTCTGACCGGCGTCCACGCCGCCGGCCGAGACGGTGCGGTGACGGTCCGACACATCTCTTGACCGGACCGTCGCAGGTCTCCGCGGAAACTTGACGGCGCGGCCCTTTCCGCGCGGTCATGATCGCTGGATGACGGATGTGGCCGCGCGATGGCGGCCGGGATGCAACCGGAGGTGCAGGTGACCAGGTCCGACAAGACCGTCCTCATCGTCGACGACGACCGTCCCAGCAGGGCGGTGCTCAGCATCGTCTGCGGCGCGCGCGGCCATGCGGTCATCGAGACGGCGTGCGGCGCCGACGCCATCGCCCTGGTGACCGCGCGGCGCCCCGACCTCATCCTCCTCGACGTGAGCCTGCCCGACATGAGCGGGCTCGAGGTCTGCGCGCGGGTGCGCGGCGCCGGCATCCGGACCCCCATCCTCATGCTCAGCGGCCATGCCGACCCCGCCGACGTCGCCCGTGGCCTGTGGCTCGGCGCCGACGCCTATCTCACCAAGCCGTACGACCTGCGCGAGCTGATGGCCCGCATCGACGAGCACCTGCGCGGTCCCTCGTCGTGGGCCGCCTGACCGGGGTCCCGAGGGTTCCCGGGTCGCTCCGACCCTACCGGGGCGCCGCGGCCGTCGCGGCCCGCCGGCTGCGGTCCGCCCAGAGGTCGTGGCGCACCAGCCGCCACCGCTCCGGCTCGCCGCCCTCGCGCTCGGCGACGTAGAGCGACGCCTCGCGGCTGTAGCGGATCACCAGGCGTCCGTCGGGGCGCTCCTCGACGAGGTTCCAGGCCCACTCGTTCACGGTGACCCTGGGGGTGGCGCCGGGGCGGTCCTTGAGGGTGCGCAGCTCGCACCCGTCCGCCTCGCCGTTCTCGACCAGGCCGTACCAGGGCTGGCCGTAGGAGCGCGGCGGGGGGACGCGCAGCGGCGTCTTGCCGGAGAGCAGGCGGCGGAGCAGGGCGCTGTGCCCGATGGCGTCCACCAGCTCCGCGTAGCTGGTGGGGGCGGGGAGCCCGCTGCGCTCACGGATTCGCAGCCAGCGGACCATGCTGTCGACGCCGCGGCGCTCGTCCATCATCCCGGACATGGTCGCCCCGGCTCAGGCTGCGGATGACCTCGAACGTGTCACGGTGTCGCTCTGCGCCGGCGGTGGCGTGGTGACGAGGGCGATCCTCTCCACGATCGCGGGCGCGGGCAGCTGCGACATCCGGGCCCCCATCAGGCGGGCGAAGAGCCGCATCGCCACCAGCACGTTGGGGCTGGGCTCGAGGCGGCGCTGGCTGGCGGCGCAGAGGCTGCCCAGCACCCGGTCGTGGGCGCCCATGACCGGCACGCTCAGCGCCACCCGCACCCCCATCGCCGCGGCCAGCCCCTCCCGGGGCTCGGAGGGGGCGCTGTCGCGCGGCTGCGGGCGCCGGACCAGGGGGTCGGACGCGGGGATGACCAGCCCCTCGACGATGCGCAGCCCGCCGCCGTTGTGGGCGTGGCGGACGCGCAGCGCACGCTCCTGGGGCATCGCCTCCGCGAAGTAGGTCGACTCCAGCCCGGTCAGGCGCTCCAGCTCGGCGAGCAGGGCGCGGCAGAGCGGCTCGACCGCGGGCTCGGAGCTGACCAGCTCGGAGACCGCCTCGATCGCCTGGCGGCTGGCCTGGCGGGTCGGCGACGGCGCCGCCGGAGCGGGCGGGTGCCAGACCAGCTGCGCGAGCTCCGACGCCGTCAGCGGATGGCTGAGCAGGTAGCCCTGCACCAGGTCGCAGCCGTGCTCCTCCAGGTAGCCGAGCTGCTCGGCGGTCTCCACCCCCTCGGCGACGACCTCCAGCCCGAGGGCGTGCCCCATGGTGATCATCGCCGCCACGATCGGCGCGTCGCCCCCGTCGGGCCCGATGCGCTCGACGAAGGAGCGGTCGATCTTGAGACGGTCGACGGGGAACCGCTGCAGGCTGCTGAGCACCGAGTAGCCGGTGCCGAAGTCGTCGATGGCGACCTGGACGCCGAGGGCGCGCAGCTGCTCCAGCGCGACCAGCGCCTCCTGCGGCTGGCGCACCGCCACGCTCTCGGTGAGCTCGATCTCCAGCGCCGACGCCGGCACCCCGCACTCGTTCAGCGTGCCCTCGATGCGGTCGGCGAGGCCGGGATCGTCGAACTCGCGGCCGGAGAGGTTGACGGCCACCCGCAGCGGCGGCAGCCCGGCGGCGCTCCAGCTGGCCAGCTGGCGGCACACCGTGCGCACCGCCCAGTCGTCGACGTCGACGATCAGCCCGATCTCCTCGGCGAGGGGGATGAACTCGTGGGGCATCACCAGCCCGCGGGTGGGGTGGTCCCAGCGGATCAGCGCCTCGGCGCCGACGATCCGCCGGGTGGCGAGATCGAGCTGGGGCTGGTAGACGAGCTGGAACTGGTCCCGGGCGATCGCGGTGCGCAGGTCCTGCTCGAGCGCCAGCCGCTCCAGCGCGGCCGAGTGGAGGCTGCCCGAGAACACCGTGCAGCGGGACTTCCCCTGCTCCTTGGCGGCGTACATGGCGACGTCGGCGTTGCGGAGCAGCTCCTCGGCGCCGATCCCGTCCTCGCCGGCGATGGCGACGCCGATGCTGGCGCGCACCACGATCTCGCGCTCCTGGATGCGGAAGGGGCGGCGGAAGGTGTCGAGGATGCGCTCGGCGGCCAGCAGGGCGTCGTCGCGGCCGGACAGGTCCACGAGGAGCATCGCGAACTCGTCGCCGCCGAGGCGGGCGGTGGTGTCGCCCGGGCGCACCACGGTGCGCAGCCGCTCGGCCACCTCGATCAGCAGCCGGTCCCCGGCGGCGTGGCCGAGGCTGTCGTTCACCGTCTTGAAGTTGTCGAGGTCGAGGAGCAGGACCGCCACCTGGCTCTCCTGTCCGCTCAGCCGGTGCACCGCGTTGCGGGCCCGGTCGCCGAAGAGCGAGCGGTTGGGAAGGTTGGTGAGCGGGTCGTGGAAGGCGAGCTGCTCCAGGTGGTCGCGCTGGCGCTGGAGCTGGTCGCGGGCGGAGTCGAGGGCCACGGTGGCCCGGGACAGCTCGCCGAGCATGGTGTTGAAGCTGGTCGCGAGGGCGCCGATCTCGTCGCGGCCGCGCACCACCACCGGCTCGACGTCGAGGGTGGCGCGGGCGCGGCCCAGCTCGCCCTGGGCGAGCGCCTCCATCGCCAGGGTGAAGTCCACCAGCGTGCCGGTTGCGAGGCGGTCGGCCCCGCGCGCCACCTGGCCGACCGCGCGGCCGATCATCCCCGGGAGCACCAGGCCGACGGTGATGGTCAGAAGGGCGACGCAGACGAAGATGTCCTCGCCGACGGCGACCAGGGCGCTGTTCCCGTGGCGCAGGTTCTCCATGGCGAGCAGGTAGCCGGTGCCGTCGAGGGCGAGCACCGCGAGCATCGCGCCGGTGAGCTTCATGTGCAGGGCGCGGCCCGCCCGTCCCACCGCGGGACGGTCGCGCCAGCGCCGCCAGGCGTAGGGCAGCGAGCTCGAATAGGCGAAGCCGGCGCTGACGAGGAGGGTGGGCAGGCCGAACAGCCGGAACCCGAGCACCGCCGCGGCGCCGCAGACGGCGCTCGCCGCCACACCCGCGACGATGGTCCCCCGCGGCGCCCGGTGGCGGCGCTCCCGCTCGGGGGCGTCGCGGCGCAGCAGCCAGAGGGCCACGCTGGGCAGGCCGATGGCGATCAGGTAGGTGAGGTTGGCGGCGGCGATCGGCCAGGTGGGGTTCCCGGCGAGCAGGAAGGCGATGGCGAAGCCGGCGGTGAGCCCCGTGGTCACCCAGGGGAGGCCGGTGCGCGGCCGTCGGTCCAGCAGCCGGGCCAGCAGCCGTGGCCGCAGCCGACCCTCGGAGAGCTGGGCCGGGGTGGGCGGGTGCTCGCTCGCGGCGGCCCCCAGGCTCACGAGGACGGCGGCGGTCTCCGGCATCGGCAACGTGAACTCCTCAGCTCAGGGCCGGGGTTGCCGGCATCCGTGCCGAGTGTATGAACGGGGCCCCGTCGATCCCCGTAAAGACCGGTGAACCGATGTGAGGACGCGGTGGGCGGTCGCGCCGGGGTCGGCCGTGGTGACGGTCGAGCCAGCGCCGCACCGAGCCCAGCCTCGAGCAGGCGCTGCGGCTGAGCCATACGACGGCGCCGAGGCTGTCCGCCGCCGGCGGGTGAGCCCGGTTCAGTCCCGGTGGCGGACGAGCCAGCGGCGCACCGCCTCCTCGGCGACGGCGCGCTCGTCCCACGGAACGCTGCCCTCGGCGGTGAGGATGCAGCTCTCGTGCCCCTTGCCGGCGAGCAGCACGGTGTCGCCCGGGCGGGCGTGCTCCACGGCGTGGGCGACGGCGCCGGCCCGGTCGGGGACGACGACGAGGGTGTCGCCGCGGCGCATCCCCGCGGCCCTCGCCCCGGCGGCGATCTCCTCGAGGATCTGGTGGCGGTCCTCGCCGCGCGGGTCCTCGTCGGTGAGCACGACCGCGTCGGCGAGCCGGCCCGCGACCTCGCCCATCGCGGGCCGCTTCTCGGCGTCGCGCTCGCCCGCCGACCCGAAGACCGCCCAGAGCCGCCCCCGGGTCGCGGCCCGGAGCTCGCCGAGCACGGTGCGCAGCGCCTCGGCGGTGTGGGCGTAGTCGATCACCACCCCGAAGGGCTGCCCGAGGTCGACCCGCTCCATCCGGCCGCCGACTCGCTCGAGCCGCTCCAGTCCGGCCGCGGCGTCGTCGAGGCGGGCGCCGGTGGCGCACGCGGCGGCGAGAGCGGCGAGCGCGTTGGCGGCGTTGAACCGCCCCGCCAGCCGCAGCTGCACCTCGACGTCGCCCCAGGGGGTCTCCGCGGCCAGCCGCACCCCCTCCGGCCCGGCGTCGACCCGGGTGGCACGGAGGTCGGCGCCGGGATCGCCCGCGGCGCTGTAGGTGAGCCGCCGGGCGGCGGCGACGGCATCCAGCCGGGGGAAGCCGAAGCCGTCGTCGCGGTCGAGGACGAGGAGGCCTCCCGCCCGTGCCGCCACCCCCGCGGCGAGCCGCGCCTTGGCCTCGAGGTAGGCCTCGCGGCTGCCGTGGAAGTCGAGGTGCTCGCTGGTGATGCGGGTGTAGACGGCGGCGTCGAAGTCGACCTCGTCGACCCGGTTCAGCTCGAGCGCGTGGCTGGAGGTCTCCAGGGCGACGTGGGTGCAGCCGGCGGCGAGCAACTCGCCGAACCGGGGGTGGAGGTCGGCCGACTCGAGGGTGGTCTGGCGCGAGGTGTTGGGCTCGACGCGGTCGAGGGTGCGGAAGTCGAGGGTGCTGAGCGCCGCGGCGCCGATCCCGGCCCCGCGCCAGGCGGCGTGGAGCATGGTCACGGTGGTGGTCTTGCCGTCGGTGCCGGTGACCCCGGCGACGGTCAGCCGCCGCGAGGGGTCGCCGCAGAGCCGGGCGGCGAGCGGGGCCAGGGCGGCACGGCTGTCGGCCACCAGCACCAGTGGCGTGCCCGGCGGCAGCGCCGGCTCCGGGGGACGCTCGGCG
>JAQBPI010000111.1 GCA_028287605.1 Chloroflexota bacterium | reverse complement strand
GGCCGAGGCCGGGGCCGCCCAGCAGGCCGCGGCCGGGCTGGCCGACCAGGAGCGGCAGCTCACCGCGCAGGTGGCGAAGGAGCAGGCGCTGATCGCCAGCCTGGGCAGCGGCATCGACGCCGCCACCACCGAGATCGCCGCCGCCGACGCCCAGGACGCCGCCCTCGCCCAGTCGATCGCGGACCTGCGCATCCAGGAGATCGACCGCGCCATCCTCGCCGCCGAGCAGGCCGCCTGGGACGAGGGCGAGTACTACTACCAGCACCACATCCTCGTGGGCACGGCGCGGCCCCCGGCGCCTGGCCAGGCACGCTTCATCTGGCCGGTGCCGGGCTCGGACATCAGCCAGTACTGGGGGCCCTGCGGCTATCCCTTCGAGCCGCCGTACTTCGGCTATCCCCACTTCCACACCGGCATCGACCTGGCCACCCCCTTCGGGCGTCCGGTCTACGCCGCCGCCGACGGGGTGGTGGTGGCCGCGTCGAGGAGCACCGAGGGATACGGCGACCACGTGATCATCGCCCACGACGGCCACACCTTCACCCTCTACGGGCATCTCGAGAGCTTCGCCGTGCACCCGGGCGACCAGGTGAAGCAGGGGCAGGTGATCGGGCTCGTCGGCTCGACCGGCAACTCGACCGGGCCGCACACCCACTTCGAGGTGCGCGTCGACCGCACTCCCACCGACCCCGGGGCCTACCTGCCGCCGCTGCCCCAGGGGGCCAAGGGGCCGCCCGGCTAGCACGCTAGGGGGAAGGCTGCCGGCGACGACCGATTCGCTAGAGTAGCGCCGCCCGTTCGGGACGTTGGCAGGCCCCGTCCCGGGCCAGGGCCGAGGAAGCACGGGAGCGCTCATGAACGTCGTCGTCTGCGTCAAGCAGGTCCCCGATCCCAACTCGGTGGGCCAGCTCGACCCCAGCACCCACAACCTCCGGCGCGACGGGGTCGAGGTGGTCCTCGACCCCGGAGACGAGTTCGGCATCGAGGCGGGGCTCCAGCTCGCCGAGGCCCACGGCGGCACGGTCACGGTGGTCACGATGGCGCCGGAGAAGGGGCTCGACGCGATCCGCAAGGCGCTCGCCATGGGGGCCGCGAAGGGGGTGCTGGTCAGCGACCCGTCGCTCGCCGGGGCCGACGCCCTGACCACCGCCAAGGTGCTCGCCGCGGCCATCCGGCGCGAGGGCTTCGACCTGGTGATCACCGCCACGGAGTCGACCGACGGCTACACCGGGGTGGTCCCGCAGGCGCTGGCCGAGTACCTCGGCGTCCCCGCCGTCACCTTCGCCAAGGCGATCGAAAGCGACGGCAGCTCCCTGACGGTGCGGCGGCAGACCGAGGCCGGCTACGACAACGTCGAGGCCGTGCTGCCCGCGGTGGTGAGCGTCACCGCCGGCGTCAACGAGCCCCGCTACCCGTCGCTGAGGGGGATCATGGCCGCCAAGTCCAAGCCGGTCGACCGCCTCAGCGTCGCCGACCTGGGTCTCGACGGGCTCGTGCCCGGACAGGCCATCGTCTCCGTCCAGCCCGCCGAGCAGCGCAAGGCCGGGGAGGTGGTCGAGGACGACGGCACCGGCGCCCATCGCGTGGTCGAGTTCCTCGCCGCCAAGAAGGTGATCTGACATGCCGCTGGACAGGGTCTGGGTCTTCGCCGAGGTCCTCGACGGACAGCCGATCACGCCCGCCCTCGAGCTGCTCACCCGGGCCCGCAGCCTGGGTGGCACCGTCGAGGCGGTCTGCCTCAGCCCCGAGGCCGAGTCGGCGGCGGCGGCGCTCGGTGACCACGGGGCCACCACCGTGTACGCCGGCACCGACCCCGCCTACGCCGACCTGCTCCTGGGCGGGCCCGGGGCCGACGCCCTCGCGGCGCTGGCGGCCGAGCACTCGCCCGACCTCATCCTCTTCCCGACCACCTACACCAGCCGCGACGTGGCCGGCCGCCTCGCCGCCAAGCTCGACGTGCCGGTGATCTCCAACGGCCTCGACGTCAGCGTCGACGGCGGCATCAGCGTCGAGAGCTCGATCTTCGGTGCCAGCCAGAACGTGAGCACCCGGTTCGAGGGGAGGGGGCCGGCGCTCGCCCTGATCCGGCCCAAGTCGTTCGCCGCCGAGCCCTCCGGGGGCGGCGCCCCCCGGATCGTCCCCGTCGAGGTCCCCATCGCCGATCAGCACCGGTCGGCGCGGGTGGTCGAGCGGGTGATCGACAAGGCCACCGGGCCCAAGCTCGAGGAGGCGCCGATCGTCATCAGCGGCGGCCGCGGCCTCGGCGACCCCAAGAACTTCGCCCTGCTGGAGGAGTTCGCATCCCTGGTGGGCGGGGCGGTGGGCGCCAGCCGCGCCGTGGTCGACGCCGGCTGGGTGCCCTATGCGATGCAGGTCGGCCAGACCGGCAAGACGGTGAAGCCCACCGTCTACATCGCCTGCGGCATCAGCGGGGCGATGCAGCACACCGTGGGGATGAAGGGGGCCAAGAACATCGTCGCCATCAACAAGGACGCCGATGCGCCCATCTTCAAGCTGGCGGACCTCGGCATCGTCGGCGACGCCCTCAAGGTGGTGGGTCAGGTCATCGAGGAGCTCAAGGCGCGCCAGGGCTGACCCGGATCGGACGTGCACGCGACAGCCGGCCTGTCGTCCCCAGTCTGACTTCGGCAGAGCGTCGCTTATACTCGCCGGTCGGATGGATGACAAGGTCATTGTCGACCTGCTGGGTCAGGTGGGGAAGCTCTTCACCTCGTCGTTGGAGCTGAAGGAGACCATCGACTTCATGCTCAAGGCGACCTCCCAGCTGGTCGCCTGCGATACCGCCACCGTCTTCCTCGCCGACCCCGAGGGCCGCACCCTCGCCGCCATGGCCACCTTCCCCTACCTGGAGAGCGTGGGCCGGGTGGCCCGCTTCGACATCGGCGAGGGCATCGTGGGGTGGGCGGTCAAGCACCGCACCACCGTGGCCGTCGACGACGCCACCCGCGACCAGCGCTTCAAGACCCTGGACCTCGCCTACGCCCCCCGCTCGAGCCTGGTGATGCCCCTGGAGTCGCCCCGGCACCTGGTGGGAGCCCTCTGCCTGGCCCGGCGCACGGTCCAGCCGTTCACCAGCCTGGAGCAGGCGATGGTCGGGATCATCGCCAACCAGGCGGCGATCAGCATCGACAACGCCCGCCTCTACGCGCAGCAGAAGGAGCAGCTGGCCGAGATCGAGCTGCAGAAGCGCGAGGTCGAGGTGGCGAACACCCAGATCCGCGAGATCAGCCGCCACAAGAGCGAGTTCCTGGCCAACATGAGCCACGAGCTGCGCACCCCGCTGAACGCCATCCTGGGGTTCAGCGAGATCCTCAAGGACAACCTGGTCGGCAATCTCACCCCCCAGCAGCGTCAGGAGTGCCTGGAGAACATCCACACCTCGGGGAAGCACCTGCTCGAGCTGGTGAACGACGTGCTCGACCTCAGCAAGGTCGAGGCGGGGCGGATGGAGCTCTCCTACGAGACCTTCGCGGTGTCCGCCGCGTTCCGGGAGGTGCGCAACGTCATCCGCTCGCTGACCGAGCGGCGGGATCTCACCCTCAGCGACGACATCAAGCCTCCCGACCTGGAAGTTCGTGCCGACAAGAGCAAATTCAAGCAGGTGATGTACAACCTGCTCAGCAACGCCATCAAGTTCACCCCGGCGGGAGGCAGGGTCTGGGTGAATGCCCGTGCCGACAAGGCGGAGCTGACGGTGGAGGTGGGTGACACCGGGGTGGGCATCGCCGCGGAGCACCAGGAGCTGATCTTCACCGAGTTCTTCCAGGTCGACGGCGAGCCCACCCACCAGGTCCAGGGCACCGGCCTGGGGCTCTCCCTGACCCGCCGCCTGGTCCAGCTCCACGGCGGGTCGATCAGCGTGGAGAGCGGGCGCGGCCAGGGCTCGGTGTTCACCTTCCGCATCCCGCTGCTGGGGATCGACGGTGGCAACGGTCATGTCCGCAATCGCATCCTGCTGATCGAGGACAATGCCAGCAATCGAGAATTGACCAGGATGGTCCTCAACGGCAACGGTTTCCGCGTCGACGTCGCCGCCGACGGCAACGAGGGGCTGGAGAAGGCCCGCACCGAGCTCTACGATCTGGTGCTCATGGACGTCAAGCTCCCAGGACTGGATGGCATCACCCTGACCCGCATGCTCAAGTCCGACCCGAAGACGGCCAGGATCCCCGTGGTCGCCCTCTCCGCCCGCGCCATGAAGGGCGACGAGCAGGAGGCTCTGGCCGCCGGCTGTGCCGCCTACATCACCAAGCCCATCGAAGTCGCACAATTCGTCCGTCGGATCACCAGCTTCCTGGAGGCGGGCCGCGTATGAGCAGCAATGCGGGGAAGACCATCCTCATCGTGGAGGATGATCAGCCCAGCCGTGAGGTGGTCAGGCTCGCTTGCTCTGCCCAGAACCACACCCTGATCGAGGCCGGCAACGGCACCGAGGGGCTGGAGATGGCGCGGGAGAGCAGCCCGGACCTGGTGATCCTGGACGTCAACCTGCCCGGGATGAGCGGCCTCGACGTCTGCCGGCGGCTCCGCGCCGACGGCTCCCGGGTGCCGATCATCATGCTCACCGCCAAGGCGGACACCATCGACGTGGTGGTGGGGCTGGAGCTGGGCGCCGACGACTACGTCACCAAGCCCTTCGAGGTGCGCGAGCTGATGGCCCGCATCGGCGCCCACCTTCGCCGGGCGGAGATCACCCCGCAGGAGCAGCCCCGCGACCGCTTCGAATTCACCGGCCTGATCATCGACCTCGGCCGCCGCCAGGTGTTCCGCGAGGGCGAGGAGGTGCTGCTCACCCTCACCGAGTTCAACCTCCTGGCCCTGCTCGCCTCCCGCCCCGGCCAGGTGATGAGCCGCGGCGAGCTCCTCCGCCGGGTCTGGGGCTACGAGGTCGAGATCGAGACCCGCACCGTCGACGCGCACGTCTACCGGCTACGGCGCAAGATCGAGCCCGAGCCCGACAAGCCCACGTACATCCACAGCGTCCCCGGCATCGGGTACCGCTTCGCGGGTTGAACCTCCGCTGGGGCCGAGAGTCGCTTCGCTGGACGCGGCCGGCCGGCCGACGGCGATCAGGGGGGACGCCGGCAATCGCTTCGCGATCGACTCGGCTCGGATCGCGCCGCGGGGGTATACGGCGCGATACGCCCCCATGCGCGCCGTCGCCCGTCCCGCCGCTGCGGGCGAGCGACAGGCCCTCGATCCCGGCTCGCGGGTGCTGAGAGGTTCTGCCACCCGCACCGTGGACAGGACCCGACTCCGGCGGCCGCACCCGGCCGCACCGCGTCATCACTCCCGGTGGCCGCGCGTTCTCAGCCCCCAGCGGCCGGTGGCGACGGCGTGTCGCTCCCCGCAGCGGGGAGCCGGGCGACGGCGATCGGCGGG
>JAQBPI010000098.1 GCA_028287605.1 Chloroflexota bacterium | reverse complement strand
CGTCGGCGCCGGCGGCCACGACCACGTCGAGCCCCGCCTGCGCCTCCAGCCGTGGCTGCATCAGCGCGCGCAGCCGGCGCCGCACCCGGTTGCGCACCACCGCGCCGCCCACCGCCCTGGGCACGATGAAGCCCACCCGCGCGACCCCCGCCCGGTTGGGGGCGACCTGCACCCGCAGCGGTCCCGCGGACGAGGAGGCCCGCCGCTCGCGCACGGCGGCGAACGCTCCGCCCCCGCGGAGGCGATGGCGCCGGGTCACCGCGAGGCTCACCGAACGGGCGCGGGCGTCAGCAGCTTGCGGCCCTTGCGGCGCCGCGCCTTGAGCACCTGCCGCCCCCCGGGCGAGGACATCCGGATGCGGAAGCCGTGGGTCTTCCGGCGATAGCGCTTCTTCGGCTGGTACGTGCGCTTGATGGGAGTGCTCTCCGTCGATCGATGCCACCCAGCACGGGGGCGCGTACGGCGCCGCTTCCGCACCGGGGGTGGGGCTCCGGGAGTATAGCAGCGACCCGCCGCGGGGGGCCGTGCAGAACCACGAGCGCACCCTCCGGAGCAGGCTCGCGCAACGCACCGGACCATCCCAATCCAGGCCCGGACCGAAACGTTGTGACCCCCCCTGCCCGTTGTTAGACTTCGCCTTCTCTCCACCGGGACGCCGTCTCCCGAGGTGCACAACAGTTCGATTTGCACCCGGTGGGAGAACGCGTTTTTCCACGGATGTGGACAGCTTGTGGGAAACACCACAAGGGTGATGGAGCACTCACCCGCGCTCAGCGTCGACTCTCGCGACGGACCGTTCGTCGCCACACATCCGGGGTCACAGGGGACGTTCCGTGGACATCAAGTTCCGGTCTGGGGGAGAGGCGACGGTCCCCGCCGACGCGCAGCAGATCTGGCTGGCTGCGCTCGAGGAGCTGCGCTTCCAGCTCACCCGTCCCGGGTACGAGACCTGGCTGCGCAACGCGGTCCTCCTCGGCTGCCCCGACGGCCGCACCTTCACGATCGGCGTCCCCACCCGGCTGGCGCGAGACTGGCTGATCGAGCGCTACTCGCCGGTCATCCGCGAGACCCTCTCGGAGCTCACTGCGCGCGACTGCGAGGTGATCATCACCGTCGACCCGGCGTCGACCCCGCCGCCCGACGAGCCCTCGCCGCTCCCCGACGAGATGCCGGGAACGATCTCCGACAGCCTCGACGCCCAGACCACCGGGTCGAGCGTGGCGCGGCTCAACCCCAACTTCACCTTCTCCGCGTTCGTGGTCGGCAACTCCAGCCGCTTCGCCCACGCCGCCTGCCGGGCGGTGGCGGCGGCGCCGGGCAAGGCCTACAACCCGCTCTTCCTCTATGGAGGAGTGGGCCTGGGCAAGACCCACCTGATGCACGCGATCGGTCACGCGGTGCGCGAGGGCCACGTGCGCCGTCCTCCGAAGGTCGCCTACGTGACCTCGGAGAAGTTCATGAACGAGATGATCGCGTCGATCCAGGAGAACCGGACCCACGACTTCCGCACCCGCTACCGCACCGTGGACGTCCTGCTCATCGACGACATCCAGTTCCTGGCAGGGAAGGACAGAACTCAGGAGGAGTTCTTCCACACCTTCAACGCCCTGCACGAGGTGCAGAAGCAGATCGTCATCAGCAGCGACCGCCCGCCCAAGGACATCCCCACCCTCGAGGAGCGGCTGAAGAGCCGGTTCGAGTGGGGGCTGATCGCCGACATTCAGCCCCCCGACTTCGAGACCCGGCTCGCCATCCTCAACAGCAAGCTCGGGGCGAACGGCCGGCTGGTGCCCGACGAGGTCTGCTCGTTCATCGCACACCGCATCCAGAAGAACATCCGCGAGCTCGAGGGGGCGCTGATCCGGGTGCTCGCCCACGCGTCGCTCAACGGGCAGCCGGTGACCCTCGACAGCGCCACCAGGATCCTCCGCGACATCCTCCCGGACGACGCCGGCGCACCGCCCAGCGTCGACCTCATCCAGGAGACGGTGGCCGCCTACTACAGCATCCCCCTCGAGGAGATGAAGGGGCGGCGCCGCGACAAGCACATCGTCTTCCCGCGCCAGGTGGCGATGTTCCTGATCCGCGAGGAGACCGCCTCCTCGCTCCCCGCCATCGGCCAGGCCTTCGGCGGCAAGGACCACACCACCGTCCTCCACGCCTACGAGAAGATCCTCGAGCTGAGCCGGGAGGACGCCCGGCTGCAGAGCGACCTGCGCAAGATCCGCGACCGCCTGCATGCACATTGAGCACCGCGCGGACGAGGCTGTGGACTCACGCGGGAGCCAGCCGTGGGAAACCCCTCCCGGCCTCCTCGCTGTGGGTGGCAGGCGGCAGCCCGCACCGCCGTCCCCAGCGTCTCCCACCCCTCGCGGCCGGCGTTCGATCGGGCGGGCGGGGGTTATCCCCGCTGTGCACCGCCCCTACTGGGACGACTGATTACATACACCATTCCTGAGAAGGAACAGCCCTGGTGACAACCGCCTCGACCACCACCGAGAGCACCCTCATGAAGTGCACCGTCTCCCCCACCGCCGTCGCCGCCGCCCTCAGCCTCGTCTCGCGTGCCGTCTCCCCGCGCTCCACCCTGCCGATCCTCAGCAACGTCCTGCTGGAGACCACCGCCGACGGGCTGCGGCTCACCGCCACCAACCTCGACCTCACCATCACCACCACCGTGCCCGCCGAGGTGGTGCGCGAGGGACGGGTCACCGTGCCCGCCCGGCTGGTGACGGAGTACGTGGCCTCGCTGGCGGAGGCGCCCTGCACCCTGGAGCTCGACCCCGCCACCCAGGTGCTGCGCATCGCCTGCGGCATCCACCGCACCAACATCCACGGCATCGACGCGGTCGAGTTCCCGCCGCTTCCGGCGCGGGACGCGGAGGCGGCGGTGACCCTCGACGCCCAGACCCTGGAAGCGGCGATCGGCCAGACGGCGGTGGCGGCGAGCACCGACGAGGCGCGCCCGGTGCTCACCGGCGTGCTCCTCCAGCTCGAGGGCGAGGGGGTCACGCTGGCGGCGACCGACGGTCACCGGCTGGCGGTGCGCAAGCTCTCCCGGCAGGGCGACGGCGAGGCGCCGGCCACGAGCGTGATCGTGCCCGCGCGGCACCTCGGCGAGGTGGCCCGTGCGATCACCGCTGCGCGGCCGACCGTCGAGGTGACGCTGTCGGCGTCCCGCAACCACATCTTCTTCACCATGCGCGACGTCGAGGTCTCGTCGCGGCTGATCGAGGGCGCGTACCCCAACTACGCCCAGGTCATCCCCGCCTCGCAGAGCACCACCGTGACCCTGCCCGCGGCGACGCTGCTGCGCGAGACGCGCACCGCCTCCATCCTGGCCAAGGACGCGGCCAACGTCGTCCGCCTGGCCACCGGGGAGGGGACCCTCACCCTGCACGCGCAGACCGCCGAGGTCGGCGACGACGAGGCCCCGCTGGCCGCCACGGTCACCGGCGAGGGGGTGCAGATCGCCTTCAACGCCCGCTACGTGCTCGACGCTCTCGGGGTCATCGACAGCGAGGAGGTGGCGCTCGGCTTCAACGGACCGCTGTCGCCGGGGGTGATCCGGCCGGTGGGGCGTGACGACTACCTGTACATCGTGATGCCCGTCCGCGTCCCCATGTAGGACCGGGACGGGGCTCAGCGGGTCCCGCCGGGTGGGCCGCCGTCGAGGGCGCGGAAGCGCAGCCGCCTCACCACGTCGCCGCCGAGGCGCGCGTTGAGCGATGCGATCAGCCGGGGGGCGTCGAGCTGGAGCTGGTGGGCGAGGGCGCCGTGGGCGGTGGCGATGGTGAGCGCGCCGCGGTCGAGGCCGGCGGGGCGGCAGAGGGGTGCCAGGTGGGGCCCGACCACCGCGGCGAGGACCTCGTCGAGCTGGGCGTCGCGGACCTTCCGGCTGATGCCCATGCGCCGCAGCGCCGGCCAGACGATGGCGTCGAGGCGCTGCTCGGCCGGGGCGCGGCCGGCGGGCCCGGGATCGGCGGTCATTTTTCGAGGGGGGATGTTCCCCCCCTCGCTCCGGCGGCGGAGCCGCCTGCGCGCACCCCGCCCCAACTGATGAGCAAGCTCATGCTGCGGAGCCCCCCTCGATGAGCATCTCGGGGGCGCTCTCCACCCGGCCCGACGCCACGGTGAGGTGGCGCACCCGGTCGCTGCCGAGGCCGAGCCCGGCGGGGTCGGTGGTGGTGAGCACGGTCTGCAGGGCGGTGCCGGCGCCGAGGGCGCGGAGCAGCCGCTCGCGGCGCAGCGAGTCGAGCTCGCTGAGCACGTCGTCGAGGAGCAGCACCGGCGCGGTGCCGAGCAGGTCGGTGAGGTGGCGCACCTCGGCGAGCTTGCAGGCGAGCACCAGGCTGCGCTGCTGGCCCTGGCTGGCGGCGGCGCGGGCGGGACGGTCGTCGAGGAGCACCTCGACGTCGTCGCGGTGCGGTCCGGCGACGGTGACGCCGCGGGCCAGCTCCTCGGCGCGGCGCGCCCCCAGTGACGCGGCCAGCCACGCCGAGGCCTCCTCGGCGCTGGCGGGCGGGTCGCCCTCCAGCCCCTCGGCG
>JAQBPI010000083.1 GCA_028287605.1 Chloroflexota bacterium | reverse complement strand
GCCCTGCTCGCGCCCCAGCGCCAGGCGTCCGCCGCCGGCGCCGTGGCGGTGGGCCGCGACTGCGGCACGGTGGTCTTCCCCGACGCCGAGGTGAAGCTCTACCTCGACGCCGCTCCGGAGGTGCGGGCCTCGCGGCGAGAGGTCCAGCTGCGCACCGGCGGCACCGCCGTCGACGCCGCCCAGCTGCGCTCCGAGGTGGCGGACCGCGACGCCCGCGACTCCGGGCGCACCGTCGCCCCGCTGCGCCGTGCCGACGGCGCCCATGTCATCGACACCGGCGCCCACGGCATCGACGCGGTGGCCGAGCTCGCCCTCGAGCTCTGCCGTCGCGCCGGCGTGCCCGGCTGCTGAGCGCTGCGCCCGTGGTCCCCGCCATCCGTACCTCGCCGCTCTACCCGTTCGAGCGGAGGCTGATGCTCAACCTGGTCAGGCTGTTCCTCGGTGACGGCCTCCACGTCGAGGGGCTGGAGAACGTCCCCCGGGGGGGCTGCATCGTCGCCGGCAACCACCTCGCCACCTGCGACCCGCCGCTGATCGGCGCCCTCATCCGCCGCCACGACGTCCACTACATGGCCAAGGCGGAGGCGTTCGACAGGGTCGCCACCGGCTGGCTCATCGCCGGCTACAACGCCTTCCCGGTGCAGCGCCACACCGCCGACCGGCTGGCCATCCGCCGCTCCCTCGCGGTGCTCGCCCAGGGGCGGGTGCTGATCATGATGCCCGAGGGCACGCGCAGCCCCGACGCCACCCTGCAGCGTGCCGAGCCGGGGGTGGGACTGATCGCCCGCCGCTCCGGCGCCCCGGTCGTCCCGGTGGGGGTCTGGGGCAGCGAGAACGCGATGCCCAAGGGGGTGGTGATCCCCCGGCACGCCGAGGTGCACGTCCGCTACGGCGCGCCGGTGCACCTCCCCGACCGGCGGATGAGCCACCAGGAGAGCGCCGACTGGATCATGGAGCGGATCGCCGAGCTCGTCCCCGAGCGCTACCGCGGCGCCTATGCGCGGCCCGCAGCCGGCGTGGCCGCGACCTCGCCATGACCCGCCAGGCCAGCGTGGCGGTGGTGGGGGCGGGGTCGTGGGGCACCACCGTGGCGTCCATGGTGGCGCGGCGCACCCCCACCACCATCTGGGCGCGCCGCCCCGAGGTGGCGGAGGAGATCGCCTCCGAGCACACCAACGAGGCGTACCTGCCCGACCGCGTCCTCGACCCCGGGCTGCGCGCCACCGCCGCGCTCGACGAGGCGGTGGGCGAGGCCGACGTGGTCGTGATGGCGGTGCCCAGCCACGGCTTCCGCGAGGTGCTGGAGCAGGCGGCCCCCCACCTGCGCCCCTGGATCCCGGTGATCAGCCTCAGCAAGGGGCTGGAGCGGGGCACGCGGGCGCGCATGACCCAGGTGATCTCCGAGGTGCTCCCCGGCCATCCCGCCGGGGTGCTCGCCGGGCCCAACCTCGCCCGGGAGATCCTCGACGGCTACGCCGCGGCGGCGCTGGTGGCGATGCCCGACCTGCGCGTCGCCGCCGCCCTCCAGGAGATCTTCCGCAGCACCCTGTTCCGCGTGTACACCGGCACCGACGTCTGCGGCGCCGAGATCGCGGGGGCGCTCAAGAACGTCTTCGCCATCGCGGCGGGCATGGCCGCGGGCCTGGGCACCGGCGACAACACCCTCGCCCTGGTGATCTCCCGCTGCCTCGCCGAGCTCACCCGTCTCGGGGTGGCGATGGGCGGGAAGCGGCACACCTTCGCCGGGCTCGCCGGCATGGGCGACCTCCTTGCCACCTGCATGAGCCCGCAGAGCCGCAACCGGCGGGTCGGCCTGGAGCTGGCGAGGGGACGCTCGCTCGAGGAGGTGACCGGGGAGATGACGATGGTGGCCGAGGGGGTCAGGACCTCGCGGGTGGTGATGGAGCTCGCCGCCGAGCACGGCGTGGAGGTGCCGATCGCCCACGAGGTCCACATGGTGATCAACGAGGGGCGCACCCCCGAGGAGGCCTTCCGCGGGCTGATGCGGCGCAGGCCCACCACCGAGCTGGCGGCGGGCTGACCGTTGGCCCGCGCCGCCCCTCGCGCAGACCGACGAGGAGGCCCGGGGGGCCGCCGCGGCGTGGGGCTCCGCCGGCGAGACGAGCCGACTGCCTCGACGAGGGCTCATTGAGGTGCTGGTGCTGGCACCGATCACGGGAGGTTGAGAGTGGAGCACGTGGAGGGACACCTCGCCGGCAGCGGCGGCGTCGAGCTCTACTGGCAGGCGTGGCTGCCCGACGGGGAGCCCCGGGCGGTGGTGGTGATCGCCCACGGCGCCGGTGAGCACTCGGGCCGCTACCCCCATGTGGCCGAGCGCCTGGTCGCCGCCGGCTACGCCGCCCACGCCCTCGACCACCGCGGCCACGGCCGCTCCACCGGGCGCCGCGCCCTGGTCGATCGCATGGACCGCGTGGTCGCCGACCTCGACGCGTTCTTCTCCCTGGCCGGCTCCCGCCACCCCGGCCGCCCGCTCTTCCTCCTCGGCCACAGCATGGGCGGCTGCATCGCCCTGCTGTACGCGCTGCGCCACCAGCAGCGGCTCGAGGGCCTGCTCCTCTCCGGGGCGGTGGCCCGCCTCGACGCCCCGGCGGCGCTGAAGGTGGTGGTGCGCGGCCTCTCCCGGGTCGCTCCGGCCCTGGGGGTGGTGGCGGTCGACCCCGTCCTGGTCAGCCGGGACGGGGCGGTGGTGCGCGCCTACCGCGACGACCCGCTGGTCTTCCACGGGAAGCTGCCGGCGCGCACCGTGGCGGAGATGTCCGCCGCCGCCGACGGCTTCCCGGCGGCGGTGCCGGCGCTGCGGCTGCCGCTGCTGGTGATGCACGGGGGCGCCGACGCCATCGTCCCGGTGGCGGGCAGCCGGATGGTGCACGAGCGCGCCGGCTCGGCCGATCGAACCCTGAGGATCTACGACGGGCTCTACCACGAGATCCTCAACGAGCCGGAGCAGGCCGCGGTGCTCGCCGACGTGACCGGCTGGCTCGACGCGCACACCGACGGTGGGGCGGCGGGCCCGGGGGCGACGGGCTCAGTCCGACGATGAGGCTCGAGCGCCGGCCGATCGCGAGGACGCACGCCGCGGAGATCGGATCGCTCTCCGCCTGACCGGGGCGGCGGCTCCGTTGCCGCCGGGCGGCTCCACCTCCACCACGACGGGCGCCTGGGGCGGGCGGCGGGCGCGGCCGGAGAGCTCGCGGCGGCCGTCGGGCCAGTCGTCGAGGGTCTCGCGGTAGCGGCGCTCGAGGTCCGCGACGTGGCCGGGCAGGTCCTCGACCCGCCAGTCGCGGGTGGGGATGGGGGGGAGGACGGTGACGTCGACGGTGCCCGGCCGCACCAGGAGGGAGCCGCGCCACATCACGTCGCCGGCGTTGCGGATGACGATGGGGACGATGGGAACGCCGGCCTGCATCGCCACGTGGAACGCGCCCTTCCTGAAGCGGCCCAGCCGCGGGGTCACCGACCGGGTGCCCTCGGGGGCGATCGCCAGGGAGATGCCCTCCCGGAGCCGGTCGACCGCGGGGGCGAGCGCCGCCCGGGCCTGCTGGGAATTGCCGCGGTCGACGTAGGCGACCCTGGCGACGTGGCCGAGGATGGCGAAGCGAGGGTCGCGCGACGCCTCCTTCTTGGCTACCGCGGTGAGGTCACGGCGCACCAGGTTGGCGACGATCGGCACGTCCATCGAGCTCTGGTGGTTGAACACGAAGACCGCGGGACGCTGGGTCCAGAGGTGCTCCTCGCCGCTGACCTGGAGCTGCACCCCGGCGAGCGCCAGGGCGATGTCCGAGCCCACGGACGTGGCCAGGTTGGCGGCCTGGCGGCGGCTGCCGTTGAGCAGGCCGATGCCGATGCCCACCGCGGCGGCGGCGCCGAGCCCGGTCAGCGCCGCCCCGGTGCGGAGCAGCTGCTCCGCACCGGGGCGTCCCCGGCCGGCGAAGCGCACCACCGGCCAGCCCCGCAGCATCGCCGTCCGCCGCAGCCCGTCCTGGGGGTTGAGCGGGCGGGGACGGCCCACGGTCTCGAGGAAGGGCACGTCCTCGTCCCCGTTGGCGTACCCGTAGCTGGCGCCGAGGTCGAGGCCGCAGCGCGCGGCGAGGTCGCGGACCGCCCGCGCCTTGCCCTCGCCCCAGAGCACCGGCCCGAGCAGGTTGCCGGTGATGATGCCGCGCTCCACCTCGACCTGCGAGCAGAGCAGGTGCTCGAAGCCGAGGTCGCCGGCCAGCGGCCCCGCCTGGTAGCGGGTCGCCGACGAGGCCAGCACCAGGGTGTGGCCGGCGCGCTGGTGAGCGCGGACCAGGGCGCGCGCCTCGGGGTAGACCATGCCGGCGATGCGCTGCAGGAAGAGGCGCTGGCCCAGCTCGGTGAGCTCGTCCTCCGAGTGACCCGCCATCGCCTGCGCGGCGATGCGCATCAGCCCGGTGATGTCGGCGCCGCGCAGGCTCATGTCCGCGCCGGCGATCAGGGTGCTGGCCAGCTCCCGCGGGCTCACCTGCCGCTTGAGCAGCCGGTCGAGGTAGAAGACGGTCGCCGAGTAGCCGGCGATCAGGGTGCCGTCGAAGTCGAAGAAGGCGCCGACAGCGGGCCCGGCCGGACCCCTCTCGACCTCGGCGATGCGCGCCTGCAGCCCGCTCATGTGGCCCTCGGCCGCAGCGCGAGGTCGCGGAGCGTCTCCAGCCGGTGCGCCACGGTGGCGAGCTCGGCGGCGAGGGCACGGCGGCCCTCGGCGACCGTCTCGCGGCCCGGGTCGACCAGGTCGCGGTTGGCGGCGAGGGCGAGGCCGGTGCGGAACAGCTCGGTGGAGATCGCCTCGGGGCTGCGCAGCCGCTGCTGCATGCGCTGCTGGCGCGCGGCGCCGAGGCACTCCGTGAGGAACGCCCTCTCCTCGATCGGGGCGCGGGGGTCGCGGGCGGCGAGCCGCTCCGCCACCACCAGGTAGGCCTCGACGTAGGGGCGCACGATGCGGTGGGCGAGGTAGAGGTGGGAGCCGGTGAGCCGCTCCAGGATCGCCTCCGGGTCGCCGGCGCGCTGCTCCCAGGCGGGGTCGAAGACGGCGAGCTCGTCGCGCAGCTCCTGGGCGAAGGCAGCCTTGCCGGCGAAGAAGAACTCGAACTTCAGCAGGTCGCGCAGCCGCAGCGCCTCCTCCCAGGCGCCGAGCACCGCAGGGGGAAGGCTGTCATCGCGAAGCGATGATGGCCTGGGGGCGCTTCCCCCCCGCAGGACCGCGTTAGCGCCCAGAGCCAGGAAATCCAGGCGCTCCTCGCTCGCCCGCACCACGATCAGCTCCACCAGCGCGCGGTTGACGAAGAAGTGGGCGATGCCGTTGCGGTAGAAGGCTGCCTCGAGGTGGCGGGAGGGGGCCACCCGCCACACCGGCTCGACGCCGTCGGCGAAGCGGTCGGCGAGCCCCTGGTGCTGCAGCGCCTCGAGCGCGCGCCGCACCGCCCGGGGCTCGGTGGACGCCGCCCCCTCGGTGGTGGGCAGGCCGCGGCGCTCGACGTAGGCGCAGAGCGGCACCAGGCTGGCACAGACCTCGTCGAGGGTGAGCGCCCGGTCCTCGGCGCCGAGCAGGGCGAGGGTGACCAGCGAGGGGGCGGTCACCGGGGTGGCCCGGTTGATGCGGTGGAGCACCTCGAAGGCGACCTTCTCGACGGCGTGACCGCCGCGGCTGCCGTTGCTGCTCGAGCTCATCCCCTGGCGCAGCGAGAGTGGCTCGCCGAAGCGCAGGTGGACCACGCTGCGGCTGCTCGACTGCTGGCGCAGGTAGCCGAGCAACCAGCCGAACCCCTCGCGCTGCCTGGCCCCGCCGGTGCCCTCGGCGGCCATGGCGCCGACCTCGGGAAGGTGCTCGTACACGATCGAGGTGGGCACCAGCAGCACGTCGTCGGCGGCCCCCTCCATCACCGCCTCGACCAGGTAGGCGAGGAGTCCCAGGCGCGGCGGCCGGAGCTTGCCGGTGCGGGTGCGGCCGCCCTCGATGTACCACTCCAGGTTGAAGCGCTTGCGGACCAGGTAGCCGACGTACTCGCGCAGCGTGAGCTTGTAGACGGGGTTGTCCCTGACGCTGCGGCGGATGAACACGTAGCCGCTGCGGCGCGCCAGGGGGCCGACCGGCCAGAAGGCGACGTTGACCCCGCCGAGCACGTGGTTGGGGGCGAATCCGTGCTCGTGCAGCGCGGTGCGCAGCACCAGCGGGTCGAGGTAGGAGCGGTGGCTGGGGAGGAAGATCAGCGCCCGGTGGCGGCCGAGCTCGCGCAGCTCCTCGAGCCGGGCGGTGTCGACGTCGACGGAGTGGCCGCGCAGCGCGACCCTGACCAGCTGCTCCCAGGTGTCGATGGCCAGCCGGCTCGAGCTCGCCGCCATCTCGTCGAGGTACCCGGCGGCCTCGGCGAGCACCTCGCCCTCGGGACGGTCGACGGTCGTGGCGAGGCGGGCGACCCGCTCGCGGAAGCGGGCGCTGGCGGTGATCTCGTCGCCGACCAGCCGCGCCACCTTGTAGCGGTCGCCGACCAGCCGCCGCTCGGCGCGCTCGAGTGCGAGCACCGCCTGGCGGCGCACGAAGCCGGCGAACTCCTCGCCGCCGCCGCCGCGGGTGCTCGCCTCGAAGCGGCTGCGCAGCGCGCTGACCGTGGCCGGGTCGCCGGCGACGACCCGGCACCGGCCGGGGTCGCGGCGGAGGATGCCGGTCTGCTCGAGCAGG
>JAQBPI010000029.1 GCA_028287605.1 Chloroflexota bacterium | reverse complement strand
GGATCGCACATGCACAGCAGGCAGGCCGCGTGGTGGAGAGAGGCGGCGAGCCCAGCCAGCCCGGTCTCGACGGTGGCCCGGTCGAGCCCGGCGAGCGCCGCCGGGTCGAAGGCGAGCCAGGCGGCGGAGGTGTGGAGGTCCTGCTCGGGCAGGGAGATGGGGCCGGCTCCGATGGTCTCGTGGGTGAGGAAGCGGACCTTCTTGTAGATCGCCGCCAGCCGGCTGATGCGCACCTCGCCGTGGCAGCGCCGGCAGCCGTCCCCCTCCGGCCCGCCGTGGATCTCGAGCACGGCGATCGACAGCCGGGTCTCGGCCACGGTGTGGTGGTCGACGGTGACCGGGTGCACGTAGGCCCGCTTCTCCTCCCAGTCGAGCCGCTCGACGTGGTACTGGGCGCCCTGGTGGATGTAGACGGCGTCGTCGTGCACCAGCACCGGCGCGGCGAACTGGTCGACCTCGCCGACCACCCGCCCATGGCTTCCGGGCCTGCCCCCGGCGCTCCCCGCCCACTGCCCCTGCGGCCCCTGCCCGGGGCCGTCGGGCACGGTGCTGGTGTCGATGATCACCACGTTCCCGGCGCAGGCGGTGCGCAGGCTGATCGCCTCGGCGGGGAAGGCGTCGGCGCTCCACAGGTAGCGGCCCGCGGAGCGGTGCACCACCCCGTCCTCGGCCAGGCAGTCGAGCAGGGCGCCGACCTCGGCCCGGCCGAAGCGCTCGCCCTCGTCGAAGGCGAGCTCGAAGGCGGCCGCCTGGACGTGGCCGCCGAGCACCAGCAGGTTGTCGGGGTCGATCAGCCCCGACTCGGGAGGTGACTCGAGCAGGTACTCGGGATGGCGGACGAGGAACTGGTCGAGGGGGCTGTCCGTCGCGATCAGCACCCCCAGCGAGGTGGTCTCGCGCCGCCCCGCCCGGCCCAGCTGCTGCCAGGTGCTGGCCACGCTGCCGGGGTAGCCGACCAGCACCGCCGCGTCGAGCCGGCCCACGTCGATGCCGAGCTCGAGGGCGTTGGTGCTGACCACGGCGCGGACGCTGCCGTCGCGCAGCCCCGCCTCGATGGCGCGGCGCTCGAGCGGGAGGTAGCCGCTGCGGTAGCCGCGCACCGGGCCGGGACGGCCGGGGCCCGGTGGCGGGTGGAGCCGCTGCAGGTAGGTGAGCAGCACCTCGACCGAGCTGCGGCTGCGGGTGAAGACCAGGGTCTGCAGGCCGCGGCGCACCAGCTCGGTGGTCAGCCGCCGCGCCTCGAGCGTCGCCGACCGGCGCACCCCGAGGGCGCCGTCGACCAGCGGCGGGTTCCAGAACCACAGCCGCCGCTCGGCCCGCGGGGCACCGCTCTCCTCCACGCAGTCGACCGGCCGCTCCAGCAGCCGCTCGGCGAGCTGGCGGGGGTTGGCGATGGTCGCCGAGCAGGCGATCACCACCGGGTCGCTCCCGTAGAAGCGGCAGAGCCGGCGCAGCCGCCGGAGCACGTTGGCGAGGTGCGAGCCGAACACGCCGCGGTAGCTGTGCAGCTCGTCGATGACGACGTAGCGGAGCTGCTGGAGGAGGCGCACCCAGCCGGTGTGGTGCGGAAGCACGCCGGTGTGGAGCATCTCCGGGTTGGTGACCACGATGTGGCCCCCCTGCCGGACCGCGCGCCGCACTCCCGGCGGGGTGTCGCCGTCGAAGGTGGCGGCGCGCAGACCGGGGGGCAGGTGGGCGACGATGTCGCCGAGGGCGGCGAGCTGGTCCTGGGCCAGCGCCTTGGTGGGGAACAGCCAGAGCGACCGCGCCTCGGGGTCGCGCAGCCAGGCGTCGAGGACGGGGAGGGTGTAGCAGAGCGACTTCCCCGACGCGGTGGGGGTGACCACCACCACGTCGCGCCCCGCCAGCGCCCGCTCCACCGCCTCCGCCTGGTGGGAGTACGGCCGCTCGAACCCCCGCGCGCGGAGGGCCTCGACCAGCAGCGGGTGGAGGCCGGCGGGCCAGGGGGCGTGACGCGCTGGGCGCGCCTCGAGCCGGGCCTCGTGGACGATGCGGCCCGACAGGGCCGGCAGGCGGCGCAGCTCGTCGAGGGCGGCGGCGACGTGGTCGGCGGGGAGGGCGGCGATGCCGGGGGCGTCGGCCATGGGCCGCTCAGCGTAGGCGAACATCAGTTCGGTCCGCAAGTCCCAGGCGGCGGCCGGGCTCTCTGCGCTCACGCGCAGAATGGAGGGGACCTCCCCCAGGCCATCAGCACCTGGATCGTGAGTCTCCCCCTGCCACCCTCACGCCGCGGAGCCGTCACACTTGTCACCCATGACATCCGACGTAGCCACCCCGACGGTGACCCGGCTCCCCAACGGGGTCACGCTGCTCGACGCCCCCATCCCGTTCAGCCGGAACGTCGGCGTCGTGCTCATCGTGCGCGCCGGGTCGCGCGACGAGTCCCAGACCACGGCGGGCCTCGCCCATTTCCTCGAGCACCTGTTCTTCAAGGGCACGAGGCGCCGGCCCACCACGATGGACATCAGCCGTGAGGTCGACCGCCTCGGCGGCATCACCAACGCCTACACCGACACGGAGGAGGTCGCCTACTACGCCGAGGGCCCGGCGACCACGCTGGCGCCGCTCGCCGACATCCTCACCGACATGCTCAGCCGGCCCCTCTTCGCCCCCGAGGAGGTGGAGCGCGAGCGCAACGTCGTCCTCCAGGAGCTGGCCGCCCGGCTGCTCCGCCCCACCGGCTGGATCGGCGACCGGCTCCTCAGCGTGGCCTTCGGCGGCGGCCAGCCGATGTCGTGGTCGGCCGCGGGCTACCCCTCGGTGGTCGCCGAGGTCTCCCGCGAGGCCATCGTCGACTACCACCGCTCCTTCTACTCGCCCGAGTCGATGGCGCTGGTGGTCAGCGGTGGCGCCGGCCTCGACCCCGAGGCCGCCGCCGAGCTGCTCGCCGACGTTCCCACCGCGAGCCCGCGGCCGCGCGTCCCCGCCGTCTGGGGTCAGGGCGAGCGCTACACCGCCAACATCCGGCCGATCTCCAACAAGGAGGAGCCGCAGGTCGACCTCGCGCTGGCGCTGCCCGGCATCCCCGCCCACGACCCCGACCGCGCCAGCCTCGCGGTGATGACTCACGTGCTCGGCAGCGGCATGTCCTCGCGGCTCTTCCACACGGTCCGCGAGCGCCACGGGCTCTGCTACCGCATCTCCGCCGGCCACGAGTACTTCGAGGACGCCGGCCTGTTCACCCTCTCCACCGCCACCCGGCCCAAGGACGCGCCCCGGGCGGTGGAGCTGTCGATCGCCGAGCTGCGCCGGCTCACCGTCGAGCCGGTCCCCGAGGACGAGCTCGAGGCCGCCCGCGCCTCGATGATCGGCCGGCTGCTGCGCAGCACCGAGACCGCCGGGAGCAGCGCCCACTGGTATGCCGCCCGCTGGCGCGCGGGGCTGCCGCTGCAGACCCCCGACGACCGCGCCCGTGCCATCGCCGAGGTCAGCGCCGACCAGGTGCAGGCGGCCGCGGCGAGGATCGCGGCCGGGCTCGACCAGGTGCGACTGGCCTTCGTGGGACCGGAGGACCAGGGCGACGAGATCCTCGCCGCCGCCTCGTAGGGCGCGCGGAAGTACGTCGCTCGCAGCCCGACCGGGTGGTTGAACGACTCTCAGCCCCCGCGAGCCGGGCTGCGACGTCGTGTCGCTCACCGCGTCCGGGCTTGCGACTCCCCGACGGCCCCCGCGAGCGAGCCACCCTCGAGGCGGAGGAGGCGGCGGATGTCCTCGCGCTCGGGCGCGATGGTCACGATCTTCCGGTAGACGGCGAGCGCGCCGGCGTGGTCGCCGCGGGTGCGCATCAGCTCGGCGATGCGCTCCAGGTAGCCGGTGGCGAGGGCCACCTCCCGGTCGGCGAGGCAGACGTCGGCGAGCCGCCACAGCGGGGCCTCGTAGCCGGGGTCGGCCCGCCAGCCGGCGAGGTAGCAGTTGGTCGCCGAGCGGTTCTGGCCGAGGGCGAGGCAGCGGTCGCCGCTGTCGAGCGCCAGGTCGGAGGTCTCGCGGCCGGGCAGCTCGGCGGCGAGACGCTGCAGCAGCGCGGCCGCCTCGGCGCCACGCTTGCGGCGCAGCTGCTCCTCCACCAGCTCGCGGGCGGTGGTGACGTCGACGA
>JAQBPI010000236.1 GCA_028287605.1 Chloroflexota bacterium | reverse complement strand
CCGCCAGGGTCAGCGCGGCCGCGACCAGCGCCACCAGGCCGCGGGGCGCGCCGCCGGCGGGGGTGACCGTCGACCCCTGGGGCACGTCGGCCTGGAGCCGCAGCCGGGGCGCCGGGAGCGGCGTCGAGGAGGCGTTCACCGGGCCGGTGCCACCCGCGGGGACGGCCGGGTTGCCGCGCGGGAAGGTGTCGAACTGCCCGCCCACCGTGCTCGGCGGCGTCGGCTCGAACGGGATCCAGCCGTAATGGGGGAAGTAGGCCTCGACCCAGTTGTGCGCGTCGGTGGTGTTGACCCGGTGGACGACGGTGCGGGTGCTGGAGCTGCTGTCGTCCTCGGTGCCGCCGCCGTAGCCGCCCACCACGCGAGCGGGGATGCCCACGGCGCGCAGCATCGTCGCCATCGAGGAGGCGAAGTACTGGCAGTACCCCTGGTGGCTGGTGAGCAGGAACCAGGTGATCGGCCAGGTGCCGTCCGGCGGGCGCGGCGGGGTGAGCGTGTAGACGAAGTCCGGCGAGCGCAGATGGGCCTCGATCGCGGTCGCCATGTCGTAGGGATCGCGGGAGGCGCGGGTCCACTCCCGCGCCCTGGCCTGGATCGCCAGCTTCTGGGTGGTGTCGGCGGGGTCCCTGGTGGGCAGCTGGGCGAACGGGACGGTCCAGGCCGGGTAGTCGAGGCCGGCGCTGCGCAGCTCCGCCTCGGTGACGGTGGGCTGCAGCCCCACGGTGTCGAGGTTGTTGATCCCGGGGCTCAGCGGCACCCGGTCGACCGTGAGCAGCCCGCCCGCCGCCGAGCCGGAGGGGTGAGCGCAGCTCGCCGCGCTCCCCGGCGGCACCCGGCCGCCGCTCAGCACCGACTGCGGCTCGCCCGGGAACAGGCCGTCGGCCTGGGCGGCGGCCGCGGCGGCGTCGAGGACGATGCGCACCCGCAGCCGGCGCTCCCGGCTGCCCACGGCGCCGGCGCCGGGCTCGGCGTCGAGCGGGACGCTCCCCCCCGCGCCCAGCTGCTGGAGGCCGAGGGGAGGCTTGCAGTAGTACCAGTTGCCCCGGTCGAACACGGTGTCGTTCACCACTCGCAGGTACACCGACTCGGAGTTCTCGGAGGTGTAGCTGAGCACCGGGCGGGGATCGGCGACGAGCGCGCCGCCCGGCTGGGCGTCGGCGGAGAACTGGATCGGCGCCTGCTGCTCGGCGGTGCCGCCGCCGCGCAGGCCGCCCTGGCCGCTGCCGCGGCCGCCCGGTCCGCTCCCCACGTCGAAGATCCGCCCGGAGATGTCGACGCTGGTGAGCGGGGGCACCACCAGGGCGAGGAGCAGCACCAGGCCGGAGGCGGCGGCGCCGGTGCGCCCGAAGCTCCTCCCCGTGCCCGGCAGGGCGATGATCCGGCGCCGCCGCCAGCCGCACTCCAGGTGGGCGAGGTGGGTGCGGGTCACCACCAGCAGCGACAGCCCGACCGCGCAGGCCTCGGGGACGAGCACGTGCTCGAGGCTGGGGGCGTTGAGGGCGTTGACCGCGAGCACCGCGTACACGGGGAGCACGGCGAGCACCCCGCGCTGCTCGCGCACCGCCACCCACCCGGTCCAGAAGCCCACCAGCCACATCGCCCCGCAGAGGCCGACGAGGAAGGTCCAGTCGTCCGACTGGAACAGGCCGGCGGCGAGCGCGCCGGCGTAGCGGAGCACCGCGTGCTCCATGCCGGTGCCGCCGTCGGCGGGCATCGACCCCAGGCTGAGCAGCACGATGACGATCAGGCCGAGGAGCGGTGCCGCGACCGCGGCGACCACCCTGCCCACCAGCGAGCGGGCGATCAGCACCGCCTCGGCGGCGGCGACCACCGTGGCCGCGAGGGTGACCGCGGTGCCGTCCACCCAGTCGGCGACCATCACCGCCCACGTGGTGGCCGCGACCAGGGCGATCACCAGGACGGCGCCGGCGGTGCGTCCCCGATGGATCGCCGGCAGCGGTCGAGGCGCCACCCCCTGGGCGACCATGGCTACAGGGCGGCGGCGCGCGAGCGGCGGCCGGTGTCGAGGTCGTCGCCCCGGCGCACCAGCCACCAGTCCAGCGCCAGCCGCCAGGCGGAGAGCACCCGGATCGGCGGCCCCGCGGCGCCGAACGAGGTGGGCTCGACGACCACGGCGAGGTGACGCACGCCCCGGGTCCCCACCTCGAGCAGCGCCTCGATCCACTCCTGGCCACGGCTCGAGGTGATCACCACGATGCCGCCGCGGCCGCGCCAGCCCTCGCCGTGGCGGCGCACCGTCTCGGCGAGAGCGGTGGCGCCGTCGTCCTCGGCGGTGGCCAGGTAGTCGAGCAGGCGCAGCCGCTGGGCCTCGCCGCGCCCGGCGCCGATGGCGGTGTGGCGGGCGTCGTTGGTGACCAGGCCGACCGCCTGTCCGCGGCGCAGCCCGGCGTGGCAGATCGACGCCGCCAGCGAGATCGCGTACTCCACCGACGACTCCGGGGCCATCCCGGCGGAGTGGCCGCGCTCGAGGTCGAGCACCACCAGCAGGTCGGAGCTCTGACGGGTGTCGTAGACCCGGCTCATCAGCCGGCCGGCGCGGGCGGTCGAGGGCCAGTGGATGCGCCCCATGCCGTCGGCCGGGTCGTACTCGCGGACCGCCGCGACCTCCGGTGGCATGTCGATGGGGCGGCCGCGGCGGACGTCGCCCCCGCTCCCCCCGGCGCTCAGCGGGCCGATCTCGCCCACCGCGTGGATCGCCGGGTAGACGGTGACCGCCGACCCGGGGGCCACCCGCACGGTGCGCGGGAAGAGGCCGAAGGGGTCGCCGAGGCGCACCTGGACGGGGCCGAAGGCGTACACGCCACGGCGGGCGAAGACCCCGCGGGTGTTCCACGTGACCGTGCCGCCGCCGTTGAGCGAGAGCGCCCGGCTGGAGAGGTAGCCGGGCAGCGAGGTGGCGTCGCGCACCTCGCAGTAGGCGATCGGCAGCAGTCCGCGGTTGGTCACCGTGAAGCGCTCGGTGAAGGGCTCGCCGACCATGAACACGCCGGAGGGCGACTCGCGGGTCACCGACACCCGCCTCGCCACCGCCCGCGACCAGGCGAAGGCGAGCAGCAGCATGAAGGCGAGCACGTAGGCGAGGGTGTAGGCGAGCCGCACCCCGGTGATCCCCGCGAAGAAGGCGAGGACCGCGATGCAGGCGATCAGCGGCGCCCTCCCGCTCATCTTCTCAGGGGGGGGTGTCCCCCCCCTCGCTGCGGCGGCGGAGCCGCCTTCGCTCACCCCGCCCCATCCAATGAGCAAGCTCATGTCGTCACGCGAAGCGCCGGTCCGCGAGGGGGACCGACTCGGTGTCGAGCACCTCGGCGAGCACCGAGGCCGCGGTGAGCCCGCGGAGCTCGGCGTTGGGCCGGACGATGATCCGGTGGGAGAGCACCGACGGCGCCAGCTCCTTGATGTCGTCGGGGAGCACGTAGTCGCGGCCGGCGACGGCGGCTCGCGCCTGGGCGGCGCGCAGCAGGCCGAGGCTGCCGCGGGGCGAGGCGCCCAGCGCGACGTCGGGGTGCACGCGGGTGCGCTGCACCA
>JAQBPI010000250.1 GCA_028287605.1 Chloroflexota bacterium | reverse complement strand
GTGGGTCCTCGACGGTGCGGGCGAAGATGCGGTGGTCCTCCCAGACGCCGTTGATGAGCAGGTAGCGGCGGGCCAGCCCCTCCTCGCGGAACCCGGCGCGGGCGATCACCCGCAGCGAGGCGAGGTTGGCGGGCATCACCGCCGCCTCGACCCGGTGCAGCCGCAGCTCGCCGAAGGCGACGTCGAGCAGCTGGCGCACGGCCTCGGTGGCGTAGCCGCGGCCGCAGTGGCCGGCGTCGACCAGGTAGCCGAGGTGGGCGCTCTGGAAGGGCCCGCGCATGATCCCGCTCAGCCCCACGCGTCCCACCAGCTCGCCGTCCCGGTCCTCGACGATCGCGAACTCCGCGCCCCGGCCGGCGCCGCGGGACGCGGCCGCCTCCAGGCTGCGGGCGCGCTGCCCCTCGATGCTGTGGAAGCCGGGCACCGGCACCGGCTCCCAGGGGGAGAGATGGGTGCGGTTGCGCAGGTAGAGTGAGAGCACGGCGGCCGGGTCCTGGGCCTCCCAGCGGACCAGGTGGATGGCTGGGGGCGGCGGCATGCAGGCGAGGATAGGGCTCCGGCAGGGGGCGGCGTGGCTTGCATGAATATGCACCGTACGTGTATAAAGTAGCGGTGACCAGCCGCTGTCGCGTCGCCGTCGCCGGGGCCACCGGCTACATCGGGGTGCAGTGCGTCGAGATTCTCGCGCGCCACCCCAACGTCGAGCTCACCCGCCTGCTCGCGCGCTCCCACGCGGGCAGGCGCTTCCCCGAGGTCGTCCCCGGGAGCACGGTCGACATGCCCCTGGAGGCCGGCTTCGAGGTCGACGGGGTCGACGCCGTGCTCACCGCGCTGCCCCACACCGTCGCCGCCGCGCATGCCCGGCAGTGGATCGAGGGCGGCGCGGTGGTGGTCGACATGAGCGCCGACTTCCGGCTGCGCGACGCCGCCGAGTACGAGCGCTGGTACGGCGTCCCCCACCCCGCGCCCGGGCTCTGCGGCGAGTCGGTGTACGCGCTCTGCGAGCTGCTCGACGGCGAGCTGCGCGGCGCGGATCTCATCGCCGCCCCGGGTTGCTATCCCACCGCGACGCTGCTCGCCACCGTCCCCGCGCTGCGCGCCGGGCTGGTCGAGGCCGATCTGGTGGTCGACGCCAAGAGCGGGGTGAGCGGCGCCGGGCGCTCGCCCTCGCTGGGGGTGCACTACGCGGAGGTCAACGAGTCGGTGAGGGCCTACGGCGTCGACGGCCACCGGCACAAGGCGGAGATGATCCAGGAGCTGCGCCGCGCCGCCGCGGCCGGGGGGATGGCTCGGGGGGTCGTCGACCCCCCGCAGACAGACCTGCGGCTCACCTTCGTTCCCCACCTGGTGCCGATGACCCGGGGCATCCTCGCCACCGCCTACCTGCGACCGCTGCCCGGCACCGGGTTCGCCCAGCTGCGCGAGGTCTACGCGGAGCTCTGCGCCGCGCATCCCTGCCTGCGCTACGACGAGACCCCGCCGGCCACCAAGTCGGTCGCCGGCAGCAACGTCGCGGCGCTCAACGTGGGCTGGCAGGACGGCGTCGCCGTGGTCACCTGCGCCGTCGACAACCTGCTCAAGGGCGCCGGGGGCCAGGGCATCCAGGCGCTCAACCTGCGCTTCGGCTTCGAGGAGACGGCGGGGTTGCCGCTGTACTCCCGGTGGCCGTGAGCCCGGCGGTGGCCGGCGACGGCCGGGAGACCGGCGTCTGCGCCCCCTCCGGCTTCGTCGCCGGCGCGGCCGCGGCGGACATCCGCGACCACGGCGGCGACGGCCGGCTCGACGTCGCCATCGTGCGCAGCCAGCGCCCCTGCCAGGCGGCCGGGGTCTTCACCCGCAACCTGGTCAAGGCCGCGCCGGTGGTGATCTCCCAGCTGACCCTGCGCCAGGGACGGGTGCAGGCGGTGCTCTTCAACTCCGGCAACGCCAACGCCTGCACCGGGGTCCAGGGCTTCCGCGACGCGCTGGCGATGTGCAAGGCGGCGGGCGACGCCTGCGACCTCGATCCCGCGCAGATCCTGGTGTGCAGCACCGGGGTGATCGGCCGTCCGATGCCGATGTCCAGGGTGCTCGGAGGGGTGCGCGCCGCCGCCGCGGCGCTGGGCCCCGAGGCCGGCGACGGCGTCGCCCGGGCGATCATGACCACCGACACCGTGCCCAAGCAGGCGGTGCGCCGGGTGGAGATCGGCGGCCGCCCCGTGGTCGTGGGCGGCGTGGCCAAGGGATCGGGAATGATCCACCCCGACATGGCCACGCTCCTCGCCCTGGTGACCACCGACGCGCCCGTCGCCGACGGGGTGCTGCAGCCGCTGCTCCGCCGGGTCACCGACCAGACCTTCAACTGCGTCACCGTCGACGGCGACACCTCGACCAACGACACGCTGCTGATGCTCGCCAACGGCGCCGCCGGCGGTGAGCCGGTCTCCGCCGGCGGCGGCGGTCTGGCCGCGCTCGAGACCGCCGTGCTCGAGGTCTGCGACGAGCTCGCCGAGATGGTCGCCGCCGACGGCGAGGGGGCGACCCGCCACTTCCGCGTCGAGGTGCGCGGCGCCGCCACGGTCGAGCAGGCGCGCCTCGCCGCCCGCACCGTGGCCGGCAGCCCGCTGGTCAAGACCGCCATCCACGGCTGCGACCCCAACTGGGGGCGCATCGTCGCCGCGGTGGGCCGCAGCGGCGCCGCGTTCGTGCTCGACCGCTGCCGGGTGGTGATCGGCGGCATCCCCGTCTTCGTGGGCGGCGCGCCCGTCGACGCCGACCTCGAGGTGATCCGCTGCATCTTCGGCGGCCGCCGCGTCGACCTCGGCATCGACCTCGGCGCCGGCGAGGCGGTGGGCCACGCATGGGGCTGCGACCTCAGCGACGGCTACGTGCGCATCAACGCCGACTACACCACATAGCGGAGCTGCCCATGACCGTGGAGACGCTGGACGAACGCATCCGCCGCGCCGAGGTGCTGGTGGAGGCGCTGCCCTTCATCCGCAGCTTCGCGGGCCAGACCGTGGTGGTGAAGCTGGGGGGTGCGGCCATCGAGAGCGGCGACACCGAGCCGGTGCTCCAGGATGTCGTGCTGCTCCGCTTCGTCGGGCTGCGCCCGGTGCTCGTCCACGGCGGAGGACCGGAGATCAGCGCCTGGCAGAGGCGCATCGGGGTGGAGACACGCTTCGTCAACGGCCTGCGGGTCACCGACGCCCAGACCATGGAGATCGCCAAGATGGTGCTCACCGGGAAGGTGGGCCCGGAGCTGGTCGCCGGCATCCACCGCCTCGGCGGTCGCGCCATCGGGCTCAGCGGCGAGGACGGCCCCACCCTGCTGGTGCGCCCCCGTCCCCCGGAGGCGGGCGAGGACCTCGGCTTCGTCGGCGACGTCGCCCAGGTGAACCCCGAGCCCATCGAGTCCATCCTCGACCAGGGACGGATCCCGGTGATCGCATCCATCGGGCTCGGCTACGACGGCCAGGCCTACAACGTCAACGCCGACTCCGTCGCCGCCGAGCTCGCGGTGGCGCTGCGTGCCTCCAAGCTGCTGCTGATCACCGACACCGACGGCATCCACGACGCCGACGGCAGCCTCATCAGCGAGCTCGACCCGGGGCGTGCGCGCCGCCTGATCGCCGCGGGCACCATCAGCGGCGGGATGATCCCCAAGGTGCTGGCCGCGTTTCGCGCCCTCGAGGGCGGCGGCGCCGCCCACATCATCGACGGCCGGGTGCCCCACTCCCTGCTGCTGGAGCTGCTCACCGAGTCCGGCGTGGGCACGATGCTGCGTCAGGACGGCGGGGACGACACCCCCGAGGCGGCATGAGCGCCACGCCCAGGGGGAAGACTCACGATCCAGGTGCTGATGGCCTGGGGGAGTCCCCCTCCGTTCTGCGCGTGAGCGCAGAGAGCGAGAAGACCCCGCTCGACGCCCTGTGCGAGCTCGAGTCGCGCTACCTGATGAGCACCTACGCCCGCCAGCCGCTGGCGCTGGTGCGGGGCGAGGGCGTGCGGGTCTGGGACTCCGAGGGCAACGAGTACCTCGACATGGTGGCGGGCATCGCCGTCAACGTGCTCGGGCACGCGCCCGCGGCGGTGCGCGCCGCCCTCGAGCGGCAGGCGTCGCTGCTGATCCACGTCAGCAACCTCTACTACACCGAGCCGATGGTCGAGGCGGCGCGGCGGCTGGTGGACACCGCCTTCCCGGCGCGCGTCTTCTTCTGCAACAGCGGGGCCGAGGCCAACGAGGGGGCGATCAAGATCGCGCGCAAGTGGGGGCAGCTCCACCGTGACGGCGCCCACCGCATCGTCTGCGTGCGCAACGCCTTCCACGGCCGGACCCTGGCCACGCTCGCGGCCACCGGCAACCCCCGCTACATGGCCCCCTTCGCGCCCATGCCCGACGGCTTCGTGCACGTCGCCTTCGACGACGCGGACGCGGTCGCCGCCGCCGTCGACGACCGCACCGTCGCGGTGATGCTCGAGCCGGTGCAGGGCGAGACCGGCGTCAACCTGGTGCGCGACGAGACCCTGCGGGCGCTGCGCGCGCTCTGCGACGAGCGCGGGCTGCTGCTGATCCTCGACGAGGTGCAGAGCGGCATGGGGCGCACAGGACGGTGGTGGGCGCACCAGCACGCCGGCATCACCCCCGACGTGATGACCGTGGCCAAGGGGCTCGGCGGCGGCGTCCCGGTGGGCGCCATCCTCGCCGCGCCCCGCGCCGACGTGCTCGAGCCCGGTGACCACGGCTGCACCTTCGGCGGCAACCCGCTGGCGACGGCGGTGGCGGCCGAGGTGCTGCGCACCATCGAGGAGCGCGGCCTGGTCGGCCACGCCGCCCGGGTCGGCGAGCACCTGCGCGAGCGGC
>JAQBPI010000208.1 GCA_028287605.1 Chloroflexota bacterium | reverse complement strand
GGGCAACCCGGGTGGCCAGTACGAGGACTACATCTGGGTGTACGGCTGGAGCTACCACAACCGCGTCACCGGGTACAACTACCGTCAGAGTTACATCGGCGGCAAGGGTGGGACCGTCGGTCCCTGGACCCAGAAGGGGCAGTTCCACGAGGCGATCTGCGACTGAACCACGCGACCGTGGGCTCGGCTGCGGCCGGGGGGCGGCCGGCCACGGAGGCGGGCCGCCTGCCCCGTAGCGTTGACCTCCGCTACACTCCTGCGCCGTGATCCGCCTCAACCGCTGGCTGATGGGGGGCGTCCTCCTCGTCATCCTCGCCGCACTGTTCATCGACACCTACGGGTACACCTACCGCTTCCTCGTGGAGCGCAAGCCGCTGGGCGCCAAGCTCGACAGCAACCCCCACATCGGCGGCTACGAGGTCTTCATCCACAAGGGCCTCGACCTCAGCGGTGGCACCGAGCTGACCATCGCCATCTGCAAGGGCTTCAACGACCCGCCCGGCACCTCGTGCCGCAACGGGCCGCCCAAGGGCGCCAACCTCAGCGACGTCCAGAATGCGACCATCACCGTGCTCAGCCAGCGTGTCAACAGCCTCGGTGTCGCCGAGGCAAGCGTGCAGGCCCAGGGGAGCGACCAGATCCTGGTCCAGATCCCCGGCGTCAGCCTCGCCAAGGCCAGGGACGTGATCGGCACCACGGCGCGGCTCCACTTCGCCACCGCCGTACCCGGTCAGGCCAGTCTGACCGACCCCACCGTGCTCCGCGACCAGCAGAACCACATCGATCCGAAGCAGCTCGATCCAACCCTCGGGTTCTACCCGGCGGGGTACCACTGGAAGATCGACGACAACATCCTCGCCACCGACGTCACCAAGGCCGACGCCGGCTTCAGCACCCAGCAGAACCAGTACGCCGTCGACATCACCTTCAACGGCCACGGCGCGGCGGAGTGGTCGAAGATCACCAATGCCGCGTTCGCGGCGACCCAGGGCACCCCGCCCAACCGGATCGCGATCTTCCTCGACGACACCATCATCAGCGCGCCGAGCGTCCAGTCGCCGTCGAGCAACACCACCGAGATCACCGGCAACTTCACGGCCGACAGTGCCACTCAGCTGGCCAGCCAGATCACCGCCGGCGCCCTCCCCGCCGAGATCGCCACGGTGCAGGCCAACGAGGTGAGCGCCACCCTCGGACAGGACACGGTGCGCAAGAGCCTGATCGCCGGCTTCGTGGGGCTGGTCATCGTGGTGCTCTTCATGGTCGGGTACTACCGCTTCCCCGGCCTGCTCGCCAGCGTCGCCCTCCTCGGCTACGCGGCCATCGTGCTCGCACTCTACAAGCTCATCCCGGTCACCGTGACCCTGGCCGGCCTGGCGGGCTTCGTGCTCAGCGTGGGCATGGCGGTCGACGCCAACGTGCTCATCTTCGAGCGAACACGGGACGAGCTGCGCCACGGGCGCAGCGTGCCCCTCGCCGTGGAGGCGGGCTTCCGCCGCGCCTGGCCGGCGATCCGCGACAGCAACATCTCCACGATGATCGCCTGCCTGGTGCTGTGGCTCTTCGGCACCGACGTGGTCAAGGGATTCGCGCTCACCCTGGGCCTCGGCGTGGCGGTGTCGATGTTCAGCGCCATCCTCATCACCCAGTCGCTGTTCGTCGGGGTGCTCAGCTGGCGCCGGGCGCGCAACCCGAAGCTGTACACCGAGATCCACGAGGAGTACGAGGCGGCGCCGCCCAAGGGCCGCTTCGACATCGTGCGCACCCGCAACTGGTACTTCCTCGGCTCGCTGGTGATCATCATCCCCGGCATCCTGGCGATCCTCTTCTGGGGATTCCGCCTCGGCCTCGACTTCGCCGGCGGCAACCGCATCGACGCCACCCTGCAGCGGCCCGCCACCCAGGCCCAGGTGGAGAGGTCGGTGACCAGCGTGGCCGCGACCCTGCAGCCCAGCATCCAGTCGGAGTCGGGCAACCGCTTCTCGATCCGCACGCTGCCGACGTCGCTCGAGCAGGAGCAGATCATCGTCGACAGGCTCGGCACCGACTTCGGCTATGCCAAGGACGCCAAGGGCGCGCCGATCGTGCAGACCCAGACGGTCGGTCCCACCATCGCCACCGACCTGGTCCGCAAGGCGATCCTGCTGGTGATCCTGTCCTCAGTGCTGATCTCGGTCTACCTCGCCTTCCGGTTCCGCACCCAGACCATCTCGCGCTGGCGGTTCAGCGTCGCCACCCTGTTCAAGCTGCTCCACGACGTGTTCGTGCTCGCCGGCATCTGGGCGATCCTCGGGCACTTCAGCAGCGTCGCCGAGGTCGACACCCTCTTCGTCACCGCGATCCTCACCTCGGTGTCGTTCTCCATCCACGACACCATCGTGGTCTTCGACCGCATCCGCGAGAACCTGCGCAGCGGTCCGCGGCTCACCTTCGACCAGATCGTGAACCTGTCGACGGTGCAGACCATGACCCGCTCGCTGAACACCGCGCTCACCGTCGCCTTCGTGCTCTTCGCGCTGGTGCTGTTCGGCGGCTCGACGATCCGCGGGTTCGTGCTCGCGCTGCTCATCGGCATCGTGACCGGGACCTTCAGCTCGATCTTCAACGCCAGCACGCTGCTGATCGCCTGGCAGTCGATCGACCGGGAGCGGCCGTCGCAGACCACCACGGGCACCGGCCCCCGGCGGGTGCAGGCGAAGCGCGCGGTCTCCTGACGCCGCGCGGATGGAGGCGACTCCGCCGCGCCGGCCGGGGTCTATCCTTCCTCTGAGCGCTGACGCGTCCTGCCGGAGGGAGCGCCCAGGCCATCCTCCCTCGTCGATGACAGCCCTTCCCCTTCGGCGAGCAGGTGCCTGCGCTATACTCAGGGGCTGCCCACCACCGTGCTCCTGCCGCCGGCGGTGCAGGGGTGCCGCAGCACCCAGTCCATCCCCGGAACGGGCGTCCACCCGCTCCACCACAGCGTTCTGAAGTTGTCGAACGACGCGCTTGCGCGCATCACCGAGCTGGTCCTGCCCTCCCTGGCGCAGTGCGGCGTGGAGCTGTACGGCGCCGAGTGGGACGGTCAGCCCACGCCCCCGACGCTCCGCCTGCTCATCGAGAAGCCGGGCGGTGTGAACCTCGACGACTGCGCCCAGGTCTCCCGCGCCGTCGCCGCGGTGCTCGACGCCCACGACCCGATCAGCGCCACCTACACCCTCGAGGTCTCCTCGCCGGGCGCCGAGCGTCCGCTCCACGCGCCGGAGCAGTGGCTCAGGGCGCTGGGCTCGCGGGTCAACGTGCGCTTCCGCAGCGGCGACGCCGACACCGTGGTCGAGGGCCGCCTGCTCGCCGTGGCCGACGACGGCGTCGAGGTCGAGATCCGCGAGCGCCGCAACCCGAGCTCGGTGCACGTGGCCTTCGCCGACGTCCTCGCCGGACGCCTCGCGGTGGAGATCTGATGTGGCCGATCCGGTGGTGAGCGAGCTGCGCTCCGCCCTCGCCGAGCTGGGCAGCAGCGCCGAGGTCGGCGAGGCCGAGCTGCTCGCGGTGATGGAGCGCGCGGTCACCGAGGCGTATCACCGGGTCGCCCCCACCGACGCCGGGGTGCGCGCCCACGTCGATCTCGGCTCCGGCGCCGTCGAGCTCTTCCGGCCCACCGAGAGCGGCGGCCGGGAGCGCGTCGACGACCCCGGTCCCGACTTCTCGCGCCAGGCCGCGCTCGCCGTCCGCGGCGCGGTCGGCGGCTGGCTGCGCGAGGCCGAGCGCGACCGCGTGCTCCGCGAGGGGTCGGCTCGGCGAGGGGAGCTGATCGACACCATCGTCGAGCGCCCCGACGGCGACGCCTGGTGGCTGCGGAACGACCGCTTCCCCGCGCTGCTGCCGGTCGAGGAGCAGATCCCCGGTGAGACGCCGGAGCGCAACCGCCACCTCAAGGTGGTGGTGGTCGACGTCCGCCGCCGCGGCCGCGACGCCGCCGTGGTGGTCTCGCGCTCCCATCCCAACCTGGTCCGCCGCCTCCTCGAGCAGGAGGTGCCGGAGATGGCCTCGGGGCAGATCGCCATCCGCGCCATCGCCCGCGAGCCGGGGCGGCGCACCAAGGTCGCCGTCTACGCGGCGGGGGGCACCCTCGACGCCGAGGGCGCCTGCATCGGTCCCCGGGGGGTCCGCCACCGCGCCGTGGTCGCCGAGCTCGCCGGCGAGCAGCTCCACATCGTGGGCTGGTCGGCCGACCCGGAGGTGTTCTGCGCCCGGGCGCTCGCCCCCGCCGAGGTGGTCGCCGTCGAGCTCGACGAGACCACCCGCACCGCCCACATCACCGTGGCCCCGGGGCAGCTCTCCCTGGCCATCGGCCGCTCCGGCGAGAACGCCCGGCTCGCCGCCCGGCTCACCGGCTGGCGCATCGACATCCGCAGCGCCGGGGGGGAGCAGCCGTGAGCGACGCCCCCCGCCGGCCGGAGCGCACCTGCGTCGGCTGCCGCGCGGTCAGGCCCAAGCGCGAGCTGCTGCGCGTCGTCCTCCCCGCCGAGGGTCGGGCCGCCCTCGATCCCACCGGGAAGCGCAACGGCCGCGGTGCATACCTCTGCCGTGATACGGGTACAACCTGTCTGACGCAGGCGAGGCGCCGCCGTGCCCTCGTCCGCGCGCTGCGCACAACATCCGACCGCATCGACTGGGACAGCCTCGCCGCCGACCTCGACACGGTCCCTCTGGAGGTACTGACATCGCCACGGTGAAGAAGCTGACCCTGCCCGCGACGCTCACGGTGAAGGAGCTGTCCGACCGTCTCTCGGTCTCCGGCCCCCAGCTCATCAGGTACCTGATGGGCAACGGGGTGATGGCGAACCTCAACCAGGCCCTGGACTTCGACACCATGGCCCTGGCCGCCGACCACTTCGGGTTCGAGGCGGAGAGCGAGGATGCGGCGCCGGCGGCAGCGCCGGCCGAGGGGCGCCGCGCGCGCCATCCCCTCCTCGACCTGTCGAAGGAGGACCCCGCGTCGCTGGTTGCGCGTCCGCCGGTCGTCACCGTGCTCGGTCACGTCGACCACGGCAAGACCTCGCTGCTCGACGCCATCCGGCAGACCAAGGTGGCGGCGGGCGAGGCGGGTGGCATCACCCAGCGCATCGGCGCCTACCAGATCGAGAAGAACGGCAGGCTGATCACCTTCATCGACACCCCGGGTCACGCCGCCTTCACCGCGATGCGCGCCCGGGGGGCCGACGTCACCGACGTCGCCGTCCTCGTGGTCGCCGCCGACGACGGCGTCATGCCCCAGACCGAGGAGGCGATCCAGCACGCCCGCACCGCCGGGGTGCCGATCCTGATCGCCCTGAACAAGATCGACCGCGACAACGCGAACCCCGACCGGGTGCTGCAGCAGCTCGCCGAGCGCGACCTCATCCCCGAGGAGTACGGCGGCACCACCACGGTGGTGCGGACCAGCGCGCGCACCGGCCAGGGCATCGACGAGCTGCTGGAGATGATCCTCCTGCTCACCGAGATCGAGGACCCCAAGGCCAACCCGAAGGCCCCGGCGGTGGGCACGGTGATCGACGCCCACCTCGAGCGCGGCCGCGGGCCCATCGCCACCGCCCTGGTGCAGAACGGCACCCTGCGGATCGGCGACAACATCGTCGCCGGCGCGGTCTTCGGCAAGGTCCGCGCCCTCATCGACGACACCGGCCGCCGCGTCAAGGAGGCGGGGCCGAGCCTGCCGGTGGTGGTCACCGGGCTCTCCGACGTCGTCGTCGCCGGCGAGCTCTTCCAGGTCATGGACACCGAGCGCGCGGCGAGGAACCTCGCCGAGCAGCGCGGCTTCCAGGCCGACAAGCAGAGGGCGCAGCCGGTCCGCCGGATCACCCTCGCCGATCTCGCCAACCAGGTCGCCGAGGGCGGCCTCAAGACCCTCAACCTGATCATCAAGGCGGAGGCGAACGGCTCGCTCGAGGCGCTGAAGGGGCAGATCCTGAAGATCCAGGACCCCACCGTGCGCATCAAGATCGTCGCCGACAGCGTCGGCGAGGTGGGCGAGTCCGACGTCAACCTGGCCGCCGTGAGCGACTCGATCGTGATCGGCTTCAACGTCAAGCCCGACGTCGCCGCCCGGGCGGCGGCGGAGTCGCAGGGCGTCGACGTGCGCTACTACGACGTCATCTACCAGGTCACCGACGACATCGTGAAGGCGATCAGGGGCCTCTACGAGCCCACCTTCGTCGAGGTGCTCCAGGGCCGCGCCGAGGTGCGCAAGGTCTTCACCGTGGACGGCCGCGCCTCCATCGCCGGCTCCTACGTCACCGAGGGCAGGATCACCCGCAACGCCATCGTCCGGGTGCTGCGTGACGGCAGGGAGGTGGCCAAGGGCCGGATGGCGCAGCTGCGGCGCTTCCGCGACGACGTGCGCGAGGTGGCCCAGGGCTACGAGTGCGGCATCACCCTCGAGGACTTCTCCGACTTCCAGGAGAAGGACATCCTCGAGGCCTACGTGGTCGAGCAGCAGAACCTGTGACCTGGAGACCGGGAGACGCCACCGCCCCGGCCGGCCGCGGGGGCGGTGGCCCGCAGCGGATGCTGCGCGTCGCCAAGCAGCTCCGTGAGGAGCTGTCCATGCTCATGCTCACGGAGATGAAGGACCCGCGCATCCGGATGGCCTCGGTCACCGAGGTGCGCCCCTCGCGCGACCTGCACAGCGCCGTGGTCAAGGTCAGCGCGCTCGGCACCGACGCCGAGCGCGAGGCGGTGATGGCCGGTCTGCGCCACGCCGAGGGGTTCCTGCGCTCGACCCTCGGCGACCGGCTGGAGAACCTCAAGACCATCCCCAAGCTGCACTTCGTCCTCGACGACTCGATCGCCTATGCGGTGCGGGTCAGCTCGATGCTGCGCCAGCTCGATGACGCACCTCCCACCCCGCCGGCCGTCGCGCGGCCGCCGCACCCCTCAGGAGACACCGGCATGACGGCCACTCCCGCTGTCGCATGGCCTGCCCTCTCGGACGTCGCCGGCGAGGTCCGCAGGATCATCGACAGCAGCCACCACATCGTCTGCATGGCCCACAAGGACGCGGACGCCGACAGCCTGGGCTCGGCGCTCGCCTTCGCCGCGGCGCTGCGCGCCATCGGCAAGGCGCCCCATCCGGTGGTCCCCGATCCCGTCCCCTTCACCCTCGACTACCTCCCCGGGTTCGACACCCTGGAGAAGGCGCCGGAGCGCATCGACGCCATCTTCACCTTCGACTGCGCCACCACCGGACGCTTCGGCGAGAAGCGCAGCCTGCTCGAGTCCGGCGCCCACCCCGTGGTGAACATCGACCACCACGTGAGCAACACCGCGTACGGCTCGGTGAACCTGATCCAGGCCGACGCCAGCGCCACCGGCCAGGTGGTCTTCCGGCTGCTGCGCGCCCTCGACCTGCCCATCCCGCCGGAGGCGGCGACCAACCTCTATGCGGCCCTGCTGACCGACACCGGTGGGTTCCGCCACGAGAACACCACCGAGGAGGCGCTGCGCCTCGGCGCCGACCTGGTGCACCTCGGCGCCGATCCTGCCTGGATCGCGCTGAAGAGCTACAAGTCGCGCGCGGTCAGCACCCTGCGCCTCGAGGCGCTCGCCGTGGCCACCATGCACAGCGAGCTCGAGGGCCGCCTGGTCTGGTCGGCGGTGACCCGGGGGATGCTGGAGGAGGCCGGCGCCGCCTGGCAGGAGACCGACGGCGTCATCGACGTGCTCCAGTCGGTGAGCACCATGACCGTGGCGGTGCTCTTCAAGGAGCTGCAGCCCGAGCTGACCAAGATCAGCGTCCGCACCCGCGGCGACGCCGACGCCACCGACCTGTGCACGCCCTTCGGAGGCGGCGGCCATCGCCGCGCCGCCGGCGCCGAGGTGCACCTGCCGCTGGCCGTCGCCCAGGAGCGGGTGCTGCAGCTCGCCCGCGACCAGCTGAGGGCGGCGTGAACGAGACGGTCACGGCGGCCCCCCCCCGCAGGGGGCGGCCGCCGGCTCGCCATCACGGCATCGTGCCCCTCAACAAGGCACGGGGGGTGACCTCGTTTCAGGCGGTGCGCGAGGTGCGCCGCATCCTCGGCGAGCGCCGGGTGGGGCATGCCGGGACGCTCGACCCCGCCGCCACCGGGCTGCTCCCGATCTGCGTGGGGCAGGCCACCCGGCTGGTCGACTACCTGCACCAGCAGCCCAAGCGGTACCACTGCGTGCTCCGCCTCGGCGAGCGCAGCACCACCATGGACCTCGAGGGCGAGGTCAGCCGCAGCGGCGACGCCAGCGCGGTCGACGCCGCCGCGGTGCGCGAGGCGCTGGCCCGCTTCGTCGGCGACATCGAGCAGGTGCCGCCGATGCACTCGGCGGTGCGGCACGACGGGCGCCACCTCTACGAGCTCGCCCGCGAGGGGCTGGACGTGGAGCGGCAGCCCCGCCCGGTCACCATCCTCGAGGCCCGGCTGCTCGAGCTCCGCCCCGGCGAGGTCGCCGAGGCCGAGGTCGACGTCCTCTGCGGCAAGGGCACCTACATGCGCGTGCTGGCCTCCGACGTGGGCGACGCCCTCGGCACCGGCGGGCTGCTCGCCTGGCTCGAGCGCACCGCCTACGGACCGATGACCGTCGCCGACTCGATCACCGTCGAGCAGCTCGAGGCCATGGACGACCCGGCGCGCGCGCTCCGCCCGCTCGACCTGGCCGTCACCTTCCTGCCCCGCCTCGACCTCGGTCCCGCCCAGGCGCTCCAGGTGCAGCGGGGGCAGTCGGTCTGGGTGCCCAGGCTGCCGGATCCACGCCCCCGGGGGGCCTGCCGCGCCCACAGCGCCCACGGCGACCTGCTCGCCGTGGGAGAGCTCCAGGGCAACCTCTACCGGCCCACCAAGGTGATGGCGGGGTTCTGAGGTGAGGACCGAGTTCGGGCTGCCCGACGGCGCCGGCGAGGGCGATCCCCTGGTGTTCCTGACCGTCGGCAACTTCGACGGCGTCCATCGCGGCCACCGCCGCATCGTCGACCGGATGGTGGCCGCGGCCCGCGAGCACGGCGGCGAGTCGGTGCTGGTCACCTTCGACCCCCATCCGCGCTGCGTGCTCGACCCCGACCGCTGCCCGCCGCGGCTGACCACCCTCGACGAGAAGGCCGACCTGCTCGCCGCCGCCGGCCTCAGCCGCCTGGTGGTGCTGGAGTTCACCCACGAGCTCAGCCGCTGGACCGCCGACCAGTTCCTGGAGCGCCTGAGCAAGGGCTTCAACCTCCGTCGCATGGTGGTCGGCCACGACTTCGCCCTGGGCCACCGCCGCAGTGGCGACATCCCCTTCCTCCGCTCCTGGGGCGCCACCCGGGCGTTCGACGTCGACGTGGTCGACGCCCAGCGCGAGGGGGGAGAGGTGTTCTCCAGCTCGCTGGTGCGTGCCGCCCTGGCCCACGGCGACCTCGACAGCGCCAACCGCGTCCTCGGGCATCCCTACTTCGTCGACTCCCGGGTCGAGCACGGCGAGAGGATCGGCACCGGGCTGGGCTTCCCCACCGCCAACCTGGCGATCACCCCGGGCAAGTGCCTGCCGCCGCGGGGCATCTACGCCACCTGGGTGCGGCTGCGCGGAGAGTGGCACCCGGCCGCGACCTACGTCGGCTACCGCCCCACCTTCGGGGGCACCAAGCTGACCGTCGAGCCCCACCTGCTCGACTTCTCCGGCGACATCTATCACGAGCCGGTGCGGGTCGCCTTCATCGCCCGGCTGCGTGACGACGTCCGCTACGCCACCCCCGAGGCCCTGAGCGAGCAGATGGCCAGGGACGTGGCCGAGACCCGGCTGCGGCTCCGCCCGAGGAGCGCACCAGCCGAGCTGCTCTAGCGCTCAGAGCCTCGATCCCCTCCGGCCGGGTAGCATCCGACCGATGCCGGAGGTGGTGGTCGTCGGCGGAGGGCTGGCGGGCTGCTGGGCCGCGGTCACCGCCGCGCGGGCGGGCCTGCAGGTGGCCCTGGTGCGCCGTGGCCCGGCGGCCACCGCGGTCTCGTCGGGCGCCCTCGACCTGGTCCCTCCGGCCGAGGCCGGCGACCCCGGCGGCTGGCTCGACCGCCTCGCGCGGGACGCTCCCGACCACCCCTACGTCGCCGGTGGCGCCGCGCCGCCCCTGCCTCTCGAGCTCGAGGCCGAGGCGCGGCGGCTGGCGGCCGAGCTCGCCGGGGCCGGCCTGCGGCTGCGGGTGGGGCTGCAGCGGCCGGCGCTTCTCGCCGCCGTCACCGGCCAGCTGCGCCGCGCCGGGGTCGTCGTGGAGAGCGCCGGCGCCGGCGA
>JAQBPI010000197.1 GCA_028287605.1 Chloroflexota bacterium | reverse complement strand
GCCAGCAGGTCGGTGAGCTGCGGGCCGGTGCCGCGGTAGGGCACATGCAGCATGAAGATGTTGGCCGTCATCTTCAGGTACTCGAAAGCCAGGTGGCCGGCGCTGCCGTTGCCGGCCGAGCAGTAGTTGAGCTTGCCCGGGCGTCTTTTGGCATAGTCGATGAATTCACGCAGGTCCTTCACCTGCACCGCCGGGTTCACCACGTACAGGCTGGGCACCTTGGCCCTACGACCACGCCGTCGTGGAGGCGAAGTGGCGCCGCCGCTGGGAGGAGACCGGCGCCCACCGCACCGACCTCGACGCCCCGGCCCGGCCCTTCTACAACCTCATGATGTTCCCCTACCCGTCGGCCGAGGGGCTCCACGTCGGCAACGTCTACGCCTTCACCGGCGCGGACATCTACGGACGCTACCGCCGCCTGCTCGGCGACACCGTCTTCGAGCCGATGGGCTTCGACGCGTTCGGCATCCACACCGAGAACTTCGCGCTCAGGATCGGCGAGCACCCGGCGCGGATGACCCCGCGCAACGTCGCCCACTTCCGCGAGCGGCAGCTGAAGCGCCTCGGCGCGATGTTCGACTGGGACCACGAGGTCGACACCACCGACCCCGGCTACTACCGCTGGACCCAGTGGATCTTCCTCCGCCTCTTCGACGCCGGGCTCGCCGAGCAGCGCGAGGGGCCGGTGAACTGGTGCCCGTCGTGCCTCACCGTGCTCGCCGACGAGCAGGTCATCGACGGCCGGTGCGAGCGCTGCGACAGCGTGGTCGAGCAGCGCGTGCTCACCCAGTGGTTCCTGAAGATCACCCGTTACGCGAAGGAGCTGCTCGAGGCCCTCGACCACCTCGACTGGTCGGAGCGGACGGTCACCGCCCAGCGCAACTGGATCGGCCGCAGCGAGGGGGCGAACATCCGCTTCGACCTCGAGGGCTGCGCGCGCGCCGACGTCACCGTCTTCACCACCCGCCCCGACACCCTCTACGGCGCGACCTTCCTGGTGATCGGCGCCGACCACCCGAGGCTCGCCGAGTTCACCGCACCCGACCGTGCCGCCGACGTCCAGCGCTGGCGGGCGTCGCTGCCCGCCGCGGGCGACGAGCCCGACTTCTCGGTGGGCGTCGACCTCGGCTCGGTGGCGATCCATCCGCTGACCGGCGCGCGGCTGCCGGTGTGGGCCGCCCCCTACGTGCTCGGCGGCTACGGCACCGGCGCGATCATGGCCGTCCCCGCCCACGACCAGCGCGACTGGCAGTTCGCCCACGCCCACCGGCTGCCGATCGTCGAGGTCATCGGCGGCGGCGACATCGCCACCGAGGCCTACCCCGGCGACGGCCCGATGCTCAACTCCGCCGACCTCGACGGCACCCCCTCGCAGGAGGGGAAGGTGCGGGTGGTCGAGCGGCTCCGCGAGCTCGGCCGGGGCGACGCCACCGTCCAGTACCGGCTGCGCGACTGGCTGATCTCCCGCCAGCGCTACTGGGGCCCGCCCATCCCGATCATCCACTGCCCCACCCACGGGCCGGTGGGGGTGCCCTACGACCAGCTTCCCGTGCTCCTCCCCGAGGTCGAGGAGTTCCGGCCGCTGGGAACGGGAGCCTCGCCGCTCGCGGCCAACGAGGACTGGGTCAACGTGCCCTGTCCCCGGTGCGGAGAGCCGTCGCGCCGTGAGACCGACGTCAGCGACACCTTCCTCGACTCGGCCTGGTACTTCCTGCGCTACCCGTCGACCGACTTCGACGACCGCCCCTTCGACCACGACCGCACCGTCCGCTGGCTGCCCGTGGACATGTACATCGGCGGCAACGAGCACGCCGTTCTCCACCTGATGTACTCGCGCTTCGTCATGCGCGCCCTCCACGAGCAGGGCCTGGTGCCCGACCCCGAGCCCTTCAAGCGCTTCCGCGCCCACGGGCTGATCATCCGCAACGGCGCCAAGATGTCGAAGAGCAAGGGGAACGTCGTCAACCCCGACGAGTACCTCGAGCGGCACGGCGCCGACACGGTGCGCATCTACCTGATGTTCCTGGGCCCCTACACCGAGGGCGGCGACTTCCGCGACGACGGCATCCGCGGCATCACGCGCTTCCTCGACCGGGTCTGGCGGGTCGCCCAGCAGGCGGAGCAGGGGGGCTCGGGTGGAGTCCCCCCCGTGTCGGAGGCCGACGACGTCGAGCGCGAGCGCCGCCGCCACCGGCTCATCGCCGCCGTGGGCGAGCGCTACGCGGAGCTGCGCTACAACACCGCCATCGCCTTCCTGATGGAGTACTCCGACGCCCTCTCCCGCGAGGCGGCGGAGGGGACGGCGCGGCGGATCGACGCCGAGACCCTGCTCCAGCTCCTGGCCCCGCTGGCCCCGCACATCACCGAGGAGCTGTGGGAGCGCACCGGCCACCGCCGGTCCATCCACGACTCGGGCTGGCCGGAGCACGATCCCGCCATGGTCGCCGCCCGGGAGGTGACCGTGGTGGTGCAGGTGAACGGCAGGGTGCGCGACCAGATGCAGGTCGATGCCGGGCTCGACGCGGCCGAGCTCGAGCGCCGCGCCCGCGAGCTGCCGAGGATCGCCTCGCTGCTCGAGGGGAGGCAGGTGCGGAAGGTGGTCCCGGTCCCCGACCGGCTGGTGAACTTCGTCGTCTCCTGACCGCGGGCGCCGGTCCGTGGTCAGATGAACCGCCCGGTCAGCCTGGTCATCGGGCACGTGCTCAGCGCCGTGGGCTGCGCGGCGGCGGTGCCGGGCACCGCGGGCGCGGGGCTCCTCGCCGTCCTGCTGCCCCTGCTGGTGACGATCCGCGCACGCATCGGGGCGCGCGCACGGACCGATGGCTGAGGGTGTCGCCCACAGGGGCGGCGCTGGAGGGCGCGGGGCCCACCGATGGTGGAGACGGCCTGCTGACCAGGCCGTCTCCACCACACCGTTCGCCCGGCCCCGGGCCGGGCAGGTGGTCTAGGCCATGGTCTCCGATACGGTCAGCAGCTGAGTCCGATGTCCGAGGAGCGCCCGGGTGGCCGCCACGCGGCAGGCGAGGAGCTCCAGAACGTCGTCGAGCTGGCTGCGGAAGTTTCCGGCCAGCTCGATTGGATGGTTGTCGATCTCCCGCAGCAGCGCTGACAACCGGAGCGCCCTCTGCTCGATCTTCGCAACGACCTGCTGCGGGTCCTCGGCCGTTGCGGCCAAGTGAATCGGCTCCATCCACACACCTCCTGGTCGGCGGTGGCGTGGCCATGGACGGTCCACGTCGCCGCGGATGTTGCCGGGTGCGCCGGCCCCCGCCGGAGTAGCACCCCCTGTGCGGGCCATCCTACGGGCCATCGAGGTTTCTGGCAATAGCTCCGGCGAGCTCGTGACCGGTCCGGCATGGTCGCCCCGAGGCCTCCCCGAGCACCGGTGCTAGACTCCCCGTCCGCCCGTTCCGGACAGCGGGATCCGACCCAGCGCGGATGGCGGAACCGGTAGACGCGCGGGACTTAGGATCCCGTGGGGAGACCCGTCCGAGTTCGAGTCTCGGTCCGCGCACGGCGGTGCTCGTCGGTGAGCCCAGCCGGCAACCTCGTAGAGGATCTCCAGTGGCCTCCGTTCCCAGCAGCGCAGCCGAGCTCAGCGTCTCGGTCGAACCCCAACCCGGCTCCCAGGTCGAGCTCGCCGTCGAGGCCCCCGCCTCCGAGGTGGACACCGCGGTCCAGCAGGCGCTGCGCCGGCTGAGCGGGCAGGTGCGCCTCCCCGGGTTCCGTCCCGGCAAGGCCCCCGCCGTCCTCGTCGAGCGCGCCGTCGGCTGGGACGCGGTGCGCCGCGAGGCCGCCGACAAGCTCATCCCCACCCTCTACCTCCGCGCCCTCGCCCAGGCCGGGGTGGAGGCGGTGGGCGACCCCGAGGAGCTCGAGGTGGGCGACTTCGAGCGCGGCAAGCCGATCACCTTCAAGGCCAGGGTGACGGTGAAGCCGGAGGTCGAGCTCGGCGACTACTCGACGATCCGCGTCGACGAGGAGATCACCGAGATCGACGAGGAGAAGCTCGACGCCGCCCTCGAGGAGGTCCGCAGGGGCCACGCCGAGCTGGTCGAGGTGACCGACCGGCCCGCGCAGGCCGGCGACGTGGTGACCGCGACCCTGGGCATGAGCCGGGACGGCGTGCGCGTCGCCGAGCCCGAGGAGCGCGACGTCGAGCTCGACCGCGACCGCGTCCTCCCGGGGCTGGTCGAGGGCATCCTCGGGCTGAGCATCGGCGAGTCCAGCTCCAGCGAGGTGGTGCTCCCCGACGACTACTCGGCCGAGGAGCTGCGGGGCGCGACGGTGGTGTTCGACATCACCGTGAACCGCATCAAGGAGCGCAGGCTGCCGCCGCTCGACGACAGCCTCGCCGTCCTCGACGAGCATGGCGAGACCCTCGACGAGCTTCGCGCCCACTATCAGCAGGTGCTCACCGAGACCGCCGAGCGCCTCGACCGCGAGCGCTACGAGGGGGCGGTGCTCACCGCGTTTCGCGACTCGGTGTCGTTCGACGTCCCCGAGGTGATGATCGAGCGGGAGATCGACCGCCAGCTGCGCGACACCGAGGCGCGCCTCGCCCAGGCGGGGATGCGCTTCGACCGCTACCTCGAGTACACGGGGCAGACCCTCGAGCAGATCCGGGGCGAGGCCCGCGAGCCGGCGACGATGCGGGTGAAGCTGGAGCTGGTGCTCGAGGCCCTGGCCGCCGCCGAGGGCATCGAGGTCGACCACAGCCAGGTCGATCGCGAGGTCGACCGCCTCGCCGCCGGCCGCACGCTGAGCCACGAGGACCGCCACCGCCTGGAGCATGCGGCCGAGCGCGACCTCCGCTTCCGCGGGGCCGCTGGACGGGCGGTCGAGATCGCCCGCGGAGAGGGGTGACCGGTCCGTTCCCGGGAACTCGAAAAACCGACCGTATAATGCGGGTGATGACCACCTTCCACAACCTCATCCCCATGGTGGTTGAGACCACCAACCGTGGCGAGCGCTCCTTCGACATCTACTCGAGGCTGTTGAAGGACCGCATCATCTTCATCGGCACCCCCATCGACGACCAGATCGCCAATGTGGTGATGGCGCAGCTCCTCTACCTCGAGGGTGAGGATCCCGAGAAGGACATCTCCATCTACATCAACTCGCCGGGCGGGTCCGTCTATGCCGGCCTGGCCATCTACGACACCATGCAGTACGTCCGGCCCCGGGTCAGCACCATCTGCCTGGGCCTGGCGGCGTCGATGGCGGCGGTCCTCCTGGGCGGCGGGAACAAGGGCATGCGCTACAGCCTGCCCAACACCCGGGTGCTGATCCACCAGCCCTCCGCGGGCTTCAGCGGCCAGGCCACCGACATCCAGATCCATGCCCAGGAGATCCTGCGGGTGCGCCGCCGCCTCGACGAGATCCTCGCCGAGCACACCGGCAAGCCGATCGAGGTGATCAACCACGACTCCGAGCGCGACTTCTTCATGAGCGCGGCGGAGGCGAGGGCGTATGGCCTGATCGATGAGATCATCGAGGGCCACGGTCGCCTCGGCACCAATGGGGCGGGGGTCGCCGAGCCGGCCGCCCGCGGCATCAGCGGTGGCTCGGCGGGCCCGACCACCGACGGCGGCAGCGCCGCCACGCGAAACTAGGAGGACGTGCGCCGGTGAACGAGCGCGACGATCGCCGGCGCCATACCCGCTGCTCCTTCTGCGGAAAGGGACAGGAGCAGGTTCGGAAGCTGGTCGCCGGTCCCGGTGTCTACATCTGCGACCAGTGCATCGATCTCTGCCAGGAGGTCCTGGAGGAGGACAACCGCAGCACCGCGCAGAAGCGCACCAAGAGCGGGCTGATCCCCAACCCCCAGGTCATCTGCGCGGCGCTCGACCAGTACGTCGTCGGCCAGGAGCACGCCAAGAAGGTGCTCAGCGTCGCGGTGTACAACCACTACAAGCGCATCGCCCACTCCAAGGCGGCGGGCGACGTCGAGCTGCAGAAGTCGAACGTGCTGCTGGTCGGTCCCACCGGCTGCGGCAAGACCCTGCTCGCCCAGACCCTGGCGAAGATCATCGACGTGCCCTTCAGCATCGCCGACGCCACCAGCCTCACCGAGGCCGGGTACGTCGGCGAGGACGTCGAGAACATCCTGCTGCGCCTGATCCAGGCGGCCGACTTCGACATCAGCCGGGCGGAGCGCGGGATCATCTACATCGACGAGATCGACAAGATCGCGCGCAAGTCCGACAACCCGAGCATCACCCGCGACGTCTCGGGCGAGGGCGTGCAGCAGGCGCTGCTGAAGATCCTCGAGGGGACGGTGGCCAACGTGCCCCCGCAGGGCGGCCGCAAGCATCCCCACCAGGACTTCATCCAGATCAACACCACCAACATCCTCTTCATCTGCGGTGGCGCCTTCGACGGTCTCGAGAAGATCATCGAGCAGCGCACCGGCCGCCGCGCCATCGGCTTCGGCAGCCAGCCGCGCCTGACGCGCACCAAGGACTCGACCAAGCTGCTGCGCGAGCTGCAGGCCCAGGACCTCCTCAAGTACGGCCTCATCCCCGAGTTCGTCGGTCGCCTCCCCATCACGGTGGCGCTCGACTACCTGGACGAGGAGGACATCATCCGCATCCTCACCGAGCCGAAGAACGCCTTCGTCAAGCAGTACGAGAAGTTCTTCGCGCTCGACGACGTGGAGCTGGTCTTCCACGAGGGGGCGCTGAAGGCGATCGCCCACCGCGCCCTGGAGCGCGGCACCGGCGCCCGCGGCCTCAAGTCGATCATCGAGGACGTGCTGCTGCACAGCATGTTCGACGTCCCCAGCCGTCCGGAGATCAAGCGCTGCATCATCACCGAGCAGTCGATCACCGACGGCCTCGAACCGCTGCTCCTCACCGAGGAGCCACTCCGGGAGAGCGCCGGGTAGCCCGGGGCGTTCCGAGCCGGCCGGCGTACCCACTCGTCGAGGGGTGCCCGGGCAGTCAGCCGGGCGGCTCGACGAGTCCGGTGAGCCGGTCATCGATGGTGCGCAGGAGAGGCACCGCGGCCTCTCCGCGCACGGCCTGGGCAGCCAGGCGCTCGAAGAGCCGCCGCCAGTCGTCGACCTCGCTCGGGTCACGGATCAGGACGCGGCGGGTGTGCAGGCCCACCTCGACGACGTCGCCCTCGATGTCGAAGCCGGTGAGCGTCCAGGCGTGGAGTGGCGCATCGAGCGGGATCACCCCGATCTCGACGTGGTCGAAGCCCTCGACCATCGCAAGCAGGCGGCGGATCTGCGCCCGGAGCACGGCGACGGGGGCGAGCCGCAGCCTGAGTGCGGCCTCGGTCAGGAGGAACCGAAACGTTCGCGCCGGGTCGAGGAGAAGTCGCTGACGCTCCTGCCGCCCCCTGACCAGAGCATCGAGGTCGGTCTCGGAGTCCACGGTGAAGACCCCTCCTCGAAGCCCTCCGGGAAGCGGCCGACAGCCTCGCCCAGGCGCGTGCCCACACATGGGGCGAGTTCGATGCGCTGGTCGGCTCCGATCCACAGCGAGCGGTGGACACCCTGCTCGTCGAGCTGGAGCAGCGTATCGGTCCCCTGGTCGAAGCGGTGATGCGCCTGGGCGGCGACCCCCGGCGGTGCTGGCACTGATGGCCCGGGGCCACCGTCCTACCGGAGCACCCCCAGGGCCACCGGCGCGGTGCTCACCCGGCTCGCGCCGACGGTGGGGATGATGGTCCAGGTGCCCGGGTCGCCGCCGTCGATGCCGTTGGGGCGGTCGGCGAGGATGCGATCGCCGGGCAGCCAGGCCACGGGGATGAGCCCCGAGGCGGGGAGCGGGTGGATGCTGCCGTCCCGGCGGTCGACCAGGAGGTCGGTCACCGGCTCGCTCGCCGCGGCGGTCGCCGGGGAGCCGGCCAGGGTCACCCAGGTCCCGTCGGGCGAGAAGAGGGCCGCCCCCGCCTGCTGATCCTCCGCGGGCAGCCTCACCTCGACGGCCGCGCCGCTCCGGGGCTGGATGCGCAGCCGCACCGGGCCGCCGCTGTTGGGACCCTCGCGGCCGTCGAGGATGCACGCGACGGTGCCGTCGGCGGCGAGGTCGCTGAACGCGCAGTCCTCTCCGGTGAGCGGGTGGAGGGCGCCGGTGCGGGTATCGAGCAGGCTGGTGGGGCCGAAGGTGCGGCGGAAGAGCACGTAGCCGCCGATCCCCACCGGCTCGTCGCCGACCACCGCGCCTCCGGCGGTCCAGGCCACCGGCTGCAGGGCAAGCCCAGCGGCGGTGCGCTCGAGGAGCACCCGGTCGGGCTCGCCGGCGCCGCCGCGGTGGATGCGGGAGGTGATGGTGCCGTCGCCGTGCTGGACCACCGAGGCGAAGAGCCAGCTGCCGCCGTCGGGGCTGACCACCAGGCCGCGCACCAGCGCATCGGGGCCGTCGGCGGGAAGCGAATCGACCGTGCTGAGCGCGGTGGGGACCGCGCCGCCGACCGTGGCCTGCAGCAGCCGGCCGGCGCCGGCAACCAGCACGCGGTGGCCGCTCACGGCGACCGCCTCGGCGTCGTCGGGGAGGGGGAGGCGCCCCGCCTCGACGCCGTCGAGCCCCACCAGCCGCAGGGCGTTCGGCACCGATCCGAAGGGGGCGTCGAGCACCGCCACCAGGGGCGCCGCCTGGGCCGCCCGCGACACCGGGCCGGCCGGGCCCGGGTCGTGGCCGTGCTGCTGGCCACAGCCGGCGGCGAGCACGCAGGCGACGAGCGCAGCGATCATGCGTCCCGCCACCGGTCTCACCAGACCCAATCCTCCCTGTGCGCCGGACCGACCTGGCGGTCTCCGCCCCCACGCTACCTCACCTGGACCGCGGGAACCAGTCACGACATGCATCACCTCCGATCCCACCCCCGGCTCGCCGGCCTCGCCGCCGCGCTGCTCGCCTGCCTGCTGACCGTCGCCGTCCTCGCCGCCCGATCGCGACCCGGGGGACGCTGTGCGGCGGCACCGCCGATCCCCGTCCTGCCCGCCCAGCTGCGCGCCCTCGGCGACTTCGACCAGCCCTACGACGCCACCGTGCCCCGCAGCCTCGGGAGCGCCGCCCTCCAGGCCGCCTCGGCCCTGCATCCCGACCTCGCAGCCGCCACCTCGCTCGGCGCGCCGGTCGAGATCGCCGCTCTCGACCCCGCCCGGCACGACGCCATCGTCTTCCCGCTGGGCACCAACCCCGGGCCCGACGGCGCCCCGCGCTCGATTGCCGGGCTCGCGGTCTTCCTCCGCTCCTGCGGCGACCAGGCCTACTTCTCGACCGTCGACGACCTCGCCGCGGCGCCGCCGCCGGCCTTCCCCGGGGTGAGCCGCGACCGCGCCGCACGGCTGCTCGGCCCCGGAGCGCAGCCGGAGCTGGTCTATGTCACCACCCCGCTGCAGCCGAGCTGGAGGGACCGCCGCACCGGCGCCTCGGTGCCCGCGGCGTAGGACGGCCGGCGCCCCCCCTCTATACTCCGAGGCCCTACCCCAGGAGCCCTCATGGACAAGTCCTTCTCTCCCTCCGACGTCGAGCCGCGCTGGCGGGCGCGATGGGAGGAGCTCGGGGTCGGCATCGCCGACGCGGCCACCGACCGCCCCTCCTTCAGCATCGCGCTGCCGCCCCCGAACATCACCGGGGCGCTCCACATGGGGCACGCGCTGCAGCAGTCGGTGCAGGACATCCTCGCCCGTCACCACCGGATGCGGGGGTACGAGGTGGAGTGGTGCCCGGGCACCGACCACGCCGCCATCGCCACCCAGAACGTGATCGAGCGCCAGCTCGCCGCCGAGGGCCTCACCAAGGAGGAGCTCGGCCGCGAGGCCTTCCGGGCCCGGGTCGACGCCTGGTACGAGGAGTACGGGGGCCGCATCTTCGAGCAGATGCGCCGCCTCGGCTTCTCCTGCGACTGGTCGCGGGCGCGCTTCACCCTCGACCCCGCCTACGTTCGTGCCATCCGTGTCGTCTTCAAGGAGCTGTACGACGAGGGGCTGATCTACCGCGGCCCGCGCATCGTCAACTGGTGCCCGCGCTGCCGGTCGGCGATCAGCGACGAGGAGGTGGAGTGGCAGGAGCACACCGACAGCCTGGTGCGCATCCGCTACCCGGTCGAGGGCGGCGGTGACATCACCATCGCCACGGTGCGGCCCGAGACCATGCTCGGCGACACCGGGGTGGCGGTGTCCCCCGGTGACCCCCGCTACGCCGGCCTGGTGGGGCGCACCGTGGTGCTGCCGCTCACCGGGCGGCGCATCCCCATCTTCGAGGACGGCGCGGTCGAGCCGGAGTTCGGCACCGGCGCGCTCAAGGTGACCCCCGCCCACGACCCCACCGACTACGACATCGGCCAGCGCCACGGCCTCCCGATGATCGGGGTGATCGCCCTCGACGGCACCATGGACGTGCCCGACCTGCCCCGCTTCCACGGGCTCTCGGTGAACCGCGCCCGCGAGGAGGTGACCGCGGCGCTGCGCGAGCTGGGCGCGGTGGTGGGGGAGGAGGAGTACGTCCACTCGGTCGGCCACTGCGACCGCTGCAAGGGCGTGCTCGAGCCGCTGATCAGCGAGCAGTGGTGGGTGACGATGCGTCCCCTCGCCGAGCCCGCCATCGCCGTGGTCGAGTCAGACCAGGTGCGCTTCCACCCCCGGCGGTTCGCGAACGTGTACCTCGACTGGATGCGCAACATCCGTGACTGGTGCATCAGCCGCCAGCTCTGGCTGGGTCACGCCATCCCGGTGTCGACCTGTGCCAACGGCCACCGCTTCGCCTGGATCGAGCACCCCTCCGCCTGCCCGGAGTGCGGCAGCACCGTGCTCACCGACGATCCCGACGTGCTCGACACCTGGTTCAGCAGCGCGCTCTGGCCCTTCGCCATCTTCGGCTGGCCCGACGACACCCCCGACCTGCGCCGCTTCTACCCCACCGACGTGCTGGTGACCGCGCGCGAGATCATCTTCCTCTGGGTGTCGCGGATGGTGATGACCGGGCTGCGCTTCGCCGGGGCGAGGCCCTTCAGCGACGTGATCATCAACAGCACCATCATGGCCGGCGACGGCTCGCGGATGAGCAAGTCGAAGGGCAACGTGGTCGACCCCCTCGACATGATCGAGCGCTACGGCGCCGACGCGGTGCGCGCCTGGGCGGGTGCCGTGGGCACCGCCGGGCAGGACATGCGCTTCGACGAGAACCGCATCGCCTCCTACCGCCTCTTCGCCAACAAGCTGTGGAACGCCACCCGCCTGCTGGTGACCCGGCTCGGCGACGGCGAGCGCATCGCCGAGGCGCCGGAGGTCGACCCCGCCACCCTGCATCCCGAGGACCGCTGGATCCTCGCCCGGGTCGCCGAGACCGTCACCGCCTGCGACGCGGCCATCGCCGCCTACCGCTTCCACGAGGTGATGGAGCGGCTCTACGACCTCACCTGGCGCGGCTACTGCGACTGGTACGTGGAGATGATCAAGGGCCGCCTCGGCGAGGACGCCGACCCCGCCTCGCGGGCCGCCGCGGTCTGGACCTCGGTGACAGTCCTCGACACCCTGCTCCGCCTCCTCCACCCCTTCATGCCCTTCATCACCGAGGAGTGCGCGGTGCGCCTGCCCGGCGCCGCGCCGACGCTGCAGCGCCGGGAGTGGCCGGCGCCGCCGTCCTGGTGGCGGGAGGGCGCCAACGGCGCGGTGGCGGGGGTGGAGCGGGTCATCGAGCTGGTCGGCGCGCTGCGCAACGCGCGGCAGCAGGCGGGGCTGCCCCCCGGCTTCCGCGAGCGCCAGCAGGTGACCCTGCGCACCCCGGACGACGCCCTCTCCACCGGCGACCTCCGCCGGCTGGTGCAGGCGCTGGTGCCGGTGGAGGTGGTCGACGAGCTCTCCGAGGGCACCGAGCCGGTGCGGCTGGTGGCCGGGGGGGTGGAGGCGGCGCTGCGCACCGGCGGCGCGTCGGTCGATCGCCCCCAGCTGGAGAAGCAGCTGCGGCAGGCCGAGGGCCAGGTCGCGCGGTTCACCGCGCAGCTCGACAACCCCCGCTTCCTGGAGGGGGCAGCGTCCGAGGTGGTGGAGAGGACCCGCCGCCTGCTCGCCGAGGCGTTCGCCCAGCGCGACACCCTGCGCCGGCTGCTCGACAAGGGATGAGCCCGGCGCCGGCTGCCCTCCTCGACTCCGTGGCGGGCACGCTGATGGTGGTCGTCGTGGTCCTCTTCCTCGCCTTCTTCTGGGTCGCGCTGGCCTTCTGGGCGGTGCGCGACGCCCGGCGGCGCAGCGAGTCGCCGCTGCTCGCCGTGTTCGCGGCCGCGGTCAACGTCCTGCCCTACCTCGGTCTGCTCCTCTACCTGGTGCTCCGCCCCCCGCGGACCCTCGACGAGGAGCGCGCCCTCCTCCTCGAGGAGCAGGCGCTCACCGAGGGGCCCGCCGAGGTTGTCTCCCGGCCCTGCCCCACCTGCGGGCGCGAGATCGAGCTCGACTTCGTGATCTGCCCGTACTGCCGGACCCAGTTCGCCCGCCGCTGCCGTGGCTGCCAGCGCTGGCTGCGGCTGGGCTGGCGGGTCTGCCCCTACTGCGCCGAGGAGGTGGCCACCCCGGGGCGCGGCGGCAGCGGTCAGGCGGCCTCGTCCTGAGCCCCGGGATCCGGCCGCTGCTCACCTGCGGCGTGCTCGTCGCCGCCACCCTCGCCCTCTTCCCGCTGCCGCCGCGAGCCGCTCGGACGGCGCGGCTGCTGTCGCTGGCGGCGGTGCTGGCGGCGCTGGCGTTGCTCGCCTCCGTGCTCCCCGTGGTGCTCCCCTCCGGACGGGTCGAGCGCTCCCTCGGAGACCTCGTGCCCGGGGTTGCGCTGGTGCTCCGCGCCGACCCGGCCGGGCTGACCGTGGCGATCCTCGCCTGCGCGGTCACGCTGCTCGCGCTCGCCGAGCCGCGTCGAAACCCGGTGGAGCGCGCCGGCCTGATGCTGTGCCTGACCGCCAGCTGCCTCGCCGCCCTCGCCGGCAACGCGGTGCTGCTCTTCGGCGGCCTCGAGCTCGGCAACGTCGGCGCCATCCTGCTCGCCGCCGGCGCGGGGCCGCTCGACCGGCGTGCCCGTCTCGGCCTCGCTCTCCAGCACGCCGCCGCGCTCGGCCTGCTCGCCGCCGCCATCGAGCTCCAGAACGGGGTGGGCACCACCGACCTGAGCGTGCTCCCCGCC
>JAQBPI010000185.1 GCA_028287605.1 Chloroflexota bacterium | reverse complement strand
AGCCCCTCCCCCTTCGCCCCCGCCGTGGCCCGCGCCCAGCGCACCGCGCGCTCCACCAGGGTCTCGGTCTCCGGCCGGGGGATGAGCACGTCAGGGGTCACCCGGAAGGACCGGCCGTAGAACTCCCGCTCGCCGACCAGGTAGGCGACCGGCTCGCCCGCGGCCCGGCGGCGGAGCAGCGCCCGCACCGGCGCCAGCTCCTCCTCACCGAGGGGCCGGTCGTACTGCAGGTAGAGGTCGAGCCGGCGCAGCCCCAGGCTGTGGGCGGCCAGCAGCTCGGCGTCGAGCCGCGGGCTCTCGCTGCCGCGCTCGGAGAGGAAGCGGGTGCTGAGCCGGACGACGTCGACCAGGGTTGGAGCGGGCACGGACGGAGGATAGGGAGCCCGGCTGCTTCGGCGGTGGATCAGCCGGCGGGGGCCTCCTCCAACAGGCGGCGGGCCTGCTCGGCCTGCATCAGCGGCTCGATGAGCAGGTCGAGCTCGCCGTCGAGCACCTTGTGCAGCTGGTGCACGGTGAGGTCCACGCGGTGGTCGGTGATCCGGGACTGGGGGTAGTTGTAGGTGCGCACCTTCTCGCTGCGGTCGCCGGTGCCCACCATCGACCTGCGGGTCTCGCTCATCTCGCGCTGGCGCTCCGCCTGGGCGAGGTCGTAGAGGCGGGCGCGCAGCACCCGCATCGCCTTGGTCTTGTTCTTCAGCTGCGACTTCTCGTCCTGGCAGGTCACCACCAGACCGGTGGGCTGGTGGGTGATGCGCACCGCCGAGTCGGTGGTGTTGACGCTCTGGCCGCCGTGCCCGGTGCTGCGGTACACGTCGATCTTCAGGTCGTTCTCGTCGATCTGCACGTCGACCTCGTCGGCCTGGGGAAGCACCACCACACTCGCCGCCGAGGTGTGGATGCGCCCCTGCGACTCGGTCTCGGGCACGCGCTGCACCCGGTGCACCCCGGACTCGAACTTGAGCCGCGAGTAGGCGGCGGCGCCGTGCACCTCGAAGACCACCTCCTTGAAGCCGTGCCCGGAGGGGTTGGAGTCGAGCACCTCGACGCTCCAGCGGCGGCGCTCGGCGTAGCGGAGGTACATGCGGAAGAGGTCGCCGGCGAAGAGAGCCGCCTCGTCGCCGCCGGTGCCGGCGCGGACCTCGACGACCACGTCGCGCTCGTCGTTGGGATCGGTGGGGACCAGCAGCAGGCGCAGCCGCTCGTGGGCGCTCTGCTCGCGGTCGCGCTGGAGGCGCAGCTCCTCCTCGGCGAGGGCGACCATCTCCGGGTCGCTCTCCTGCCGGCGCATCTCCTCGGCCTCGGCCGCCGCCTCCTCAGCGCGGCGCCAGACGCGGCCGGTCTCGACCACCTCGCGCAGCCGCGCCTGCTCCTGGGAGAGCCGCTGGACCCGCTCGACGTCCTGATAGGCGTCGGGCGCGCTCAGGTCGCGCTCCAGCTCCTGGTAGCGCTGCTCGAGAGCCTGCAGGCGTCCCTCGATCCCGCCCATCGCGGCGCCCGCGATTACGAGGCCAGCGAGAGCGGCGTTCCCGGAGCCCCCACGTCCCCGGCGCGCGCCAGCGCGAGGGCCTCGATGGCCACCTCGATCTGGGCGTCGTCGGGCTCGCGGGTGGTCAGCCGCTGGGTGGCGAGGATGGGGATGAGGGCGAGGCGTCCGGGAGGGGTGTGACGCGCCCGGGCGAGGCCGCGGATGCCCTCGTAGGCGACCGCCGCCACCACCGGGATCAGCACCACCCGGCTCAGCACCAGGAGCGGCACCGGCAGGCCGCCGAAGGGGGCGAACACGACGATGCTCACCAGCGCCACCACCACCAGGAAGCCGGTGCCGCAGCGCGGGTGCAGGCGGCTCGCCCGGCGGACGTGCTCGACGTCGACCGGGTCTCCCGCCTCGAAGCAGTTGATGGTCTTGTGCTCGGCGCCGTGGTACTCGAACACGCGGCGAACGCTGGGCATCCGGGCGATGAGCGCCAGGTATCCGAGCAGGACGCCGGCGCGGGCGACGCCCTCGATGACCACGAAACCGACGCTGCGGTCGCCGTGGTGGATCAGCCCGGCGAGGCCGAGGGGAAGTCCGACGAAGAGCAGCAGCCCGAACACCGCCGAGGTCGCCATCGTGGCGCGCATCACCCGGGGGGAGAGGTGGATGTCGTCCGCCTCCGCCTGGACGTTCGCCGACCACGTGAGCGCTCGCATCCCCAGGTGGAGCATCTCGATCAGGCCGGCGATGCCGCGGAAGAACGGAAGCGCCCACAGCCTGCTGGTGTAGACCCGCGAGGTCAGCGGCTCGGTGATGCTGACGATGGTGCCGTCCCGGCGGCGGGCGGCGACCGCAGAGTGCCTGCGGCCGCGCATCAGCACGCCCTCAATGACGGCCTGGCCGCCGTAGAAGAACTGGTCGGGTTCGGCGGCCATGGCGTCCGGTCAGCCCTTGGCGGCGGCGGCCGCGGCGGCCTTCTCGGCCCGGCGGCGGAAGCGCTCGACCTGACCGCCGGTGTCGATGATGCGCTGGGTGCCGGTGAAGAACGGATGGCAGACCGAGCAGACCTCGGTCTTCAGCTCGGTGTGGGTCGACCCGGTGGTGAAGGTGTTGCCGCAGAGGCAGCGCACCACCGCATCGGCGTGGTATTCGGGGTGGATGCCGGCCTTCATGAATGCTCCTGGGTCGCCAATCGGTCGCGGGGAGAGGCCCGCTCGAATTCGCCCGGAGAATACCACGGAGCGTGAATACCCAATCCCGCCGTCAGGGGATCGTCGCGGGAGCCCCTTGGTCGCTGAGCGTCCTGGCCCGGGGGCGGGTGAAGTTGCCGTGGGCCACGCCGGGGAGCTCACGGCGGACGTGGTCGAGGGCCTCGAGCATCCCCGCCCCGGGGGAGGTGGTGGGGAGCACCTCGAGCAGCCAGTCGTGGTCGACGTTGAGGCTGCGCCACTGCACCTGCTCGACGCCCATCTCGCGGCAGGCGGCGACGGTGCGCTCCAGCTCCTCGGGGGCGTCGGTGACCCCGGGGAAGGTGAGCAGGTTGAGGCAGACCTGGCCGCCCGCCGCGCGCATCACCCGCCCGCACTCCACCACGTCCTCGAGCCCGTAGCCGGTGGGCCGGTAGTAGGCGCGGAAGACCGCGTCGGTGAACGAGATGGCGCTGATCCGCACCGAGTCGAGCCCCGCCGCGACGAGGCGGCGGAGCGCCGCCGGGCTGCTGCCGTTGGTGTTGACGTGGATGGTGGCGGCGGGGTGCTCGGCACGGATCCGCCGGGTGGCCTCCTCGAGGGCGGCGGCGCGGGTGAGCGGCTCGCCCTCGCAGCCCTGGCCGAAGGAGACGATCCGGGCGCCGGCGCCGCCGAGGTGGTAGGCGGCGAGGTCCGCGAGCTCGCCGGCGGTGGGGGCGTAGCGCATCCGCGGCTGCGGGGTGGGCACCGGGTCGGGCTGCAGCGAGATGCAGCCGAGGCAGTCGGCGTTGCAGGCGGGGGAGGCGGGCAGCGCCCCCTCGTAGCGGCGGTGGAAGGTGTTCTGGGCGGTGTAGCAGTTGTGCTCGAGGGCGCACACGGCGAGCTGCTCGACCACCCGGTTGCCCGGCAGCGCCGTCCGGGCGGCGGCCACCGCGGCGCCCAGGTCGCTGCGGCGGAAGCGCTCCGGCTCCCACCAGTCGAGCCGGTCGGTGCGCGCCGCCGCCACCATCAGCCGGCCCCGGTGCTCGGCGACGGCGGTGTAGCCGAACAGGGGCAGGCGGGGCACCCCCGGCTCGGGCCGGGAGGCCGGGAGCAGGGTGCGCAGGTGACCCACCGGGAGGACGGCGGCGACGGCGAGGCCGTCGAGGACCACCTCGCGGCCCTCGCGATCGAGCCCCAGGGCGCGGCGGCCGGGCAGGTGGGCGAGGGTCGCCGCCTCCGGCAGGGGGATGAGCCCCGCCGGGTCGAGGAGCACCAGCCGGCGCCCCGAGCGCCCCGCCGGGCGGGCGTCGACGGTCCTCAGCTCACCGTCGGGGCCGGCGACGCATGCGCGCATGACACAGATGGTAGAGATCGGTCACACAAAGGTCAGACATGAGCGGGATGATTGAGGTGCGATGCGACTGAGGATCCCCCGTCCCTCCCGGCGACTGCTCGTCCCCGCCCTGCTGGTGGCGGCGACCGTCGGCGTGGTCTCCGGGGGCACCCCCACGGTGAGCGTCCGCCCGGTGGGCACCCC
>JAQBPI010000167.1 GCA_028287605.1 Chloroflexota bacterium | reverse complement strand
TCCTTCGACCTCTCCCGCGAGCTGCCCCCCTCGGCCGACTCGCGGCGCGGCGCCGAGACCGTCGCCGGCCATCTCCCCACCGGCGAGCTCGCCCCCATCGTGCTGGTGATCAGCGGTGAGCACGCGGTGCGCACGGCGGCCTCGCTCGACGCCGTCGACCGCCTCAGCGACGCGCTGCGCGCCCTGCCCGGGGTCGCGGAGGTGCGCTCGGTCACCCAGCCGGCGGGCGCGCCGATCACGTTGCGCCCGGCGGCGGGCGGGCCGGAGGGGATGGCGGGGCTGCGCTCGCTGGGCATCGACCCGAACCGCGTCGACGTCACGCCGCTGTATGCGGCGATGGCGTCGTCCCGCGGCCTGCGCCTCACCGAGCCGGTGCTCCGCGCGCATCCCGAGCTGGCGGCGCCGCTCGACTACTTCGTCGGCGCCGGGGGCACGTCGACCCGGCTGATGGTGGTCGTCCACGGCGATCCCTACGCGCCCGCCGCGCTGCAGCTCATCCCCCGGGTGGCGTCGACGGCGGCCGCCATCCTCGCCGGCGGACCGCTCGCGGGCGCGCAGCTCGCCGCCGGCGGCCCGCCCGCGATCTTCGCCGACATCGAGCGGCTCGGTGCCGACGACTTCCACCGGGTGGCGGCGGTGCTGCTCGTCGCCATCCTGGTGGTGCTCACCCTGCTGCTGCGCTCGCCGGTCACGCCCCTCTACCTGCTGGTCACCGTGCTGCTCTCGTATGCCGCGACCCTCGGGCTCACGGTCACGGTGTTCTCCGGCCTGCTCGGGCAGGGAGACCTCTCCTTCTGGGTGCCGCCCTTCCTCTTCGTCATCCTCGTCGCCCTCGGCGCCGACTACACCATCTTCATCACCAGCCGGATGCGCGAGGCGCTCGACGCCGGCGGGTCGGTGGCCGACGCCGCGGTGCGCGGCCTCGTCGACACCGGCCCGGTGATCTCCTCGGCGGGGCTGATCCTCGCCGGCACCTTCTGCGCGATGGTGATCGTCCCCCTCCCCACCCTCGCGCAGATGGGCTTCGCGGTCACCGCCGGTGTGCTCGTCGACACGTTCGTGGTGCGCCCGCTGCTGGTGCCCGCGCTCACCGTGTGGCTGGGGCGGCTCGCCTTCTGGCCGGCCTCGGCCAGAACTCGGGGGCGACCGGCGATGTGACCGGCCCTTCGACGTCACCACCGACCGGGTCCTCGTCGGCATGCCATAGGACCTGGCGGCCTCAGTGCACCCGGCCGAGGATGTCGGGGAGGCGGGCGACCACCCGGGCGTCGATGAGCCCGGTGAACAGGTAGGTGACGATGTCGGGCTCGGCGAAGATGTTGAGGTGGGGCGCGACCATCCGCGAGTAGCCCTCGAAGAGCATCAGCTGACGGGCGACGAGGATGAGCTCGCGGGGCAGGGTGAGACGGTGCTGCAGCGCCACCGAGAAGATGTCGATGAGCAGGCGGGGGAAGGAGATCTCCGCGAGCGGCCGGTCGAGGTGCTGGAGGACGATGAGGCCGACGTCGCGTCCCAGCGCCTCCTCGTCGATCGGGCCGCGGCTGAGTCCGGCCTCCTCGAGGACCGCGCCGATGCCGCGCGGGTCACCCTTCAGCACCGCGTCGCGGATGGCGCGGGGCAGCGACATGCAGAGCACGTGTCGCAGGGTCGCGTCGAGCTCGCCCATGATCCCGAAGTCGAGGAGCGCGATGTCGCCGCTGGCGGTGTAGAAGATGTTCGCGGCGTGGACGTCGCCGTGGAAGAGCCCGTGGCGCAGCGCGGACTCGAGCCAGGCGCGCATCGCCTCGAGGCCGACGTCGAAGACCGCCTCGCTCCCCAGCCGGCGCGCCGCCGTGTCGATGGGGTCGCCGTCGATGAAGCTCATCACCAGCACCGACTCGCTGACCATGCCGTCGACGGCCTCGGGGACGTGGATGCGCGGGTTGGCACCGTCAAGGTGGAGGTTGCGCGCGAACTGCGCCATCCGGCGGGCCTCGATGCGCAGGTCCATCTCGGTGCGCAGGCTGGCGGCGAAGTCCTCGGCGATCGCCACCGGGCTGATGGTGCGGCCCAGCGACCCCGCTCGATCCAGGGGCAGGGCGAAGAGCTTGAGCAGCCGCAGGTCGCGCTCGACCCGGGTGCTCAGCCCGGGGCGCCGCACCTTGACCGCGACGACGCGGCCGTCGCGAAGCTCGGCGCGGTGCACCTGGGCGATCGACGCCGCCGCACGCGGACGCTCGTCGAAGCAGCGGAAGAGGGTCTGCACCGGCGCACCCAGGCCCGCCTCGACGATCCGGCGCACCGTCGCCGGCTTCTCCGGGGGCACGTCGTCGAGCAGCTGGCGGAACTCCTCCGAGAAGACCGGGGGGAAGATCCCCGGGCTGGAGGCGATCAGCTGGCCGAGCTTCACGAAGGTCGGGCCCAGCTCGACGAAGCTCTTTCGCAGCGCGCACGCCAGCGCCACCAGCCCCTGCTCCCTGGGGCGCAGCACCAGGAAGGGCCCGCGCCGGGCGGTGCTGAGCACGCCGTTTCGGGTCAGGCTGAGGCCGATCCGCCCCAGCCGCACGGCGTCGAGCGGCGACAGCCGGCGCAGGTCGATGGCGACGTCGTCGGAGCCCGTCGCGCTGCCTCCCGCCGTCCTTCTCGCGCTCAGGGCGCGCGCAGCCCCCTGGTGAGCAGCCCCACCACGATGTCGCCCGCCCGGCCGGCGTCGAGCTCCTGGTGGGCGACGAGGTGGTGCAGCCCGGTCACCGTCACCGCGCCGTAGATGGCGGCGCTGGTGGCCTCGTCGTCGACCAGCCCGCCGATCGACCCGTCGGCGCGCCCCTCGGCGAGCAGCCGGGCGACGGGGAGGAGGAACGCCTCGCCGATGGCGGCGGCGATCTCGGGGATCCGCCCGGCGCGGCTCACGTCGGCGAGCAGCACCCGGCAGGCGTCGGGGCGCGCCGCCATCACCCGCAGCTGGGCGCGGACGATCGCCTCCAGCCGCTCCAGCGCGGTCCCCGGGCTGGCGACCAGCCGCTGCACCTCGTCGGCGACGTCGCGAAGCAGGCTGGCGAGCAGCCAGGAGAGGATCTGCTCCTTCCCCTGGAAGTGGTAGTAGAGGGTGGCCTTGGGGACCCCGGTCACCTCGGCGACGTCCTCCATCCGGGTGCCCTCGAAGCCCTTCTCGGCGAAGGCGGCCACGGCCAGCTCGACCCGCTCTCGCAGCGGGCTGGGCAGGGGACGGAGGGTCACATTCGTAGTGTAGACCCGGGTCGAGGACAGGCTCAGGGACCGGCGGGATCGCTGGGGTCGTGCCAGTTCTGGTAGCTCCTCCCCGAGACCCCGGCGCTGCCGCCGTGACTCCGCAGCACCACCGGGGCACCGGCGCAGCCGGGCTGCGGGTAGACGCGCAGCTCCTGGAGGGTGTCGGAGTCGTTGTCGAGCGCGGAGCCCACCGGCGCGGTGTCGCAGGTCTCGTCCTGGATGACGGTGACGGTACCGGTGTAGCCGGCGCCGGGCCAGACGCACACCTCCTCGGCGGGACACTCCGCCGCGGCGGCGACGGCGGCATGACCGGATGCCGACAGCGACCCGGCCGCGCAGAGGACGGCGACGGGGGTCAGGGTGCGGAGCGCGGTGGTGTGTCGCATGCGAGCCGACCCTAGCAACCGCGCCAAAACGCCGTCAACTGACCCCGGGGTCGTCGGCCATGATCACCAGGTCGGTGCTGGCGCTCACCACCGGGACCGTCTCCAGCACCACCCAGAGGTGCGCGTGCGAATCGTCCGGTCGCTCGACGGTGAGCCTGCACAATACGGCTCGTCGGTTCTCCAGGGCACGAGGGAGCGAGATGGCAGAGACGCGGCAATCGCCGCCGGTGCCCGACCGCGCCCAGCGGGTCGCGTTCGTGGTTCGACCCACCGCCTTCTCGCGCCGGTGAGCGACCTGCGGGTCGAGGTCGAGCCCGGCGAGGTGGGCTTCGACGCCGCCCGGCTCTCGCGCATCCAGGGGCACTTCGACGGCTACGTCGAGGACGGGCGGCTGCCCGGCTGGCTGGCGGTGGTCAGCCGCTTCGGGCGGGTGGTGCAGGTGTCGAGCGGCGGGTGGCGCGACCTCGAGGCCGGCCTCCCGGTCGAGCCGGACACCCGCTGGCGCATCTACTCGATGACCAAGCCGGTCACCTCGGTGGCGGCGATGATGCTCTACGAGGAGGGGCGCCTCCAGCTCACCGACCCGGTGGCGCGCTACATCCCGGCCTTCGCCGGCGTTCGGGTCTACAGGAGCGGCTCGTCGCTCAGGCCGGTGACCGTGCCGGCGATGGAGCCGGTGCAGCTGTGGCACCTGCTGACGCACACCGCCGGACTGACCTACGGCTTCCACCACGCCCACCCCGTCGACGCCATGTACCGCGCCGCCGGCTTCGACTGGGGCACCCCCCGGGACATGGACCTCGCCGCCTGCTGCGACGCCCTGGCGGCGCTGCCGCTGGTCTTCCAGCCCGGCGCGGAGTGGAACTACTC
>JAQBPI010000122.1 GCA_028287605.1 Chloroflexota bacterium | reverse complement strand
CGCCGCCCGGCCCGGGCTGGCGGCGAGGTCGGTGCGCACCAGCTCCGCCGCCGGCGCCAGCCTGGGGTTGGCCCCCTGGGGGGTGGCCGCCGCCTCGATGGAGGGCAACCCGGCCAGCGCGGCGGTCTCGGCGCCGCTGGCGGCGGCGACCACCACCGCCAGGGCGGTGACCAGCAGCGGCGCGATCCGTCCGGCGGCGGGTGTGACCGGCTCCCGCAGCCGGCCGGCGAGCAGCGCCGCCCAGCCCAGCAGCACCACCACCGGCAGCGCCGTGGTCCAGGCGATGAGGTAGTCGAAGAAGGGTCCGGCGACGTGGGTGAAGGAGAGCACGGCGGTGGCCATGGCGGTCAGCGCCGCCGCCCCGAGGGTGAGTGCGAAGCGGTCGCCCCGGCGCCGCGCCAGCACCACCAGCGCCGCCGCCAGGACGGCGTAGAGCAGGACCAGCAGCAGCCGGCCCCGGTCGGGGAACACCCCGGGGGTGGAGACCTCGGCGAGCAGCGCCGCCGGCCGCCCCACCGGGAAGACGCTGAACTCCAGGCCCAGGCCGGAGACGGCGTGGGGGAGGTCCTGGCCGGCGGGCTGGATGGTGTCGGGGAAGCCGGTGCCGTCGAAGCCGCCGTGGGGATGGCGGAGGAAGCGGTACAGCAGGGTGAGGTTGCCGGGGTGGACGGTCACCTGCTGGATGAGCGGCGGCAGCCAGGCCAGCGCGAGCAGCCCTCCCAGGCCCGCGAGCAGCAGCGGCCGCCGGCCCCGGTCGCGGGGCTGCGGCCACGCCGTCCCCCGCCCTCCGAGGTGGCGCACCAGCCAGGCCACGAGGATCACCGCGGCGAGCGTCGGCGGGGTGCTGATGTGGGTCTGGGCGATGAAGGAGCCGGCCAGGAGGGCGCCGAGCAGGGCGGGTGTCGATCCCGCCGCGTAGGCCGCGGCCAGCACCATGAAGAGCACCGCCGGGACCATGATCGCCCACGGCCCCCAGGGGTCCCGGAGCCGCTCGTCGCCGATGGCGTGGAGATAGAGGAGCAGCAGCAGCGCCGCGACCAGCGCCAGGGCGAGCCCGCCGCGCCGCGCCGCCACCGCGACCACCGCCGCCGAGGCCAGCCCGACCAGCACCAGGCTGCCCACCGCCAGGCCGTAGGACCGGTTGCCGAGCAGCCAGTACACCGGCGCCAGCAGGTAGTAGTGGGCCGGGCCGAGGTGGGCGACGCCGAAGCGGTCGACCGAGCCGAGCAGCTGGCGGCCGTGCTCGGCGTCGACGACCGACTGCTCGACGAAGGCGAAGTCGCCGCCGAGCACCAGGGTGGGGTGCCGGGCGACCGCCATCACCACCGCGACCCCGACCGGGAGCGCCACGGCGAGGATGCCGAGGAGCGGCGCCCTCACCCCGCGGAGCCCGGCGACCCACGCCCGGTCCTGGAGGCGGCGGGCGACCGGCGGGGCCTCCGGGGAGAGCGTCGTCACCACCGGCGACCTCGATCGCACGGCGCGGATCATAGACCGCGAGCAGATGACCGATCGGGACGTTTCCCGCACGTGGAGCTCAGCGCTGCGGAGCCCGAGGCGGCTGGGGCACCATGAGGGTGTGACCGCTCCGGCCCTCCATCCCGACCTCGCCACGCTGGCCCTGCTCCTCGGCGAATGGCGGGGCGAGGGGCGGGGGCAGTGGGGCGAGGGAGCACCCTTCGCCTACCGCGAGGAGGTGGCCTTCCGGCACAGCGGGAAGCCCGTCCTCGCCTACACCCAGCGCACCGTCGCGCTCGACGACGGCCGCCCCCTCCACGCCGAGATGGGCTACTGGCGCCCCGTTCCGGGAGGCGCGGTGGAGGTGACCATGGCCCACCCGACCGGCTTCGCCGAGATCGAGCTGGGCACCGTCGAGGGCGGCCGGCTCCGGCTCGCCACCGCCGCGGTCGAGCGCACCCCGACGGCGAAGACGGTCACCCGCCTGGAGCGGGACATCGACGTCGACGGCGACACCCTCCACTACGTGGTGCGGATGGCCACCGGAGGCGGTGCCGCGGTCTGGCACCTGGAGGCGACGCTGCACCGTACCCAGGCCACGGGGGACGGCCGGTGACCACCGCCGCGGACCGCTCCGAGGCACCCGCCGCCACGCCCGAGGCACGGCGGCCGCTGCCGGTCCCGGCGGGCTTCCCGCGCCGCTTCCCGGTGCGCGACGACGGCCGGCGGGCGGTCCGCTACACGCTGGTGGCCAACGCCGCCCGCCTCGGCGTGCGGCTCGCGCTGGGCGGCAAGCTCCGCGTCCTCGGTCTCGAGAACCTCCCCGAGAAGGGCCCGCTGATCATCGCGAGCAACCACCTCAGCGCCCTGGACACCCTCATCGTCGGGGGCAACACCCCGGGCGCCAACTACGCCATGGCCAAGCGCGAGCTGTTCGGGCTGCGCCCCGTCGCCTGGATGTGGGGCGGCTGCAACGTCTTCCCCGTCGACCGTCACACCGCCGACCGCTGGGCGCTGCGCACCTCCATCGAGGCGCTGGAGCGCGGGGGGCGGCTGATCCTCTGGGTGGAGGGCACCCGCGCCGAGGTCGCGGGGATGCAGCGTGCCGAGCCGGGGGTGGGCTTCCTGCTCCGCCGGGTGCCCTGCGACGTCGTCCCGGTGGCGGTGTGGGGCAGCGAGAAGGCGCTGGTCAAGGGCCGCAAGCTGCCCCGGCGGGTGCCGGTGACCCTCCAGTTCGGCAGGCCCTTCACCCCCGACCTCTCCGGCCCCCGCCGCGACCACCAGGGGGTCGCCGACCAGGTGGGGACGCACATCGCCGCCCTGCTCCCCCCGGAGTACCGTGGCGTCTACGCCGAGGCCGCGGCCGCCCTCCTGGAGCGCCGGCATGTCCCTCACGAGGTGACGGATGCCTCCCCATGACGAGGTGGTCTGCGTCGTCGGCGCCGGCTACGTGGGACTGGTCACCGGGGTGTGCCTCGCCGAGTCCGGGCGCACCGTGCATCTGGTCGAGATCGAGCCGCGCCGGCTGGAGCGGCTGAGCGCCGGCCGCTGCCCGATCCACGAGCCCGGGCTCGAGGAGATGCTCCAGCGGCTCCTGGCGGCGGGACGGCTGCACGTCACCGGCGACATCGCGGCCGGCGTGCGCGACGCCGGGGTGGTGATGATCGCGGTGGGCACCCCGCCCGCCGAGGACGGCGAGGCCGACCTCTCCCAGGTGCACGAGGCCGTGGCCAGCGCCGCGGCCAACGCCGACCGGGGGGCGGTGATCGCGGTGAAGTCGACGATCCCGCCGGGGACCACGGCGAGCATGGTCGCCTCCCGCCTGGCACCGGGTTTCCCGCTGGTGTCGTGTCCCGAGTTCCTGCGCGAGGGCTCGGCCATCCACGACTTCAACCACCCCACCCGCATCGTCGTGGGCGGCGACGACCGCGCCGCCTGCGAGCGGGTCGCCGCCCTCTTCGGGCATCTCGGCGCGCCGGTCATCATCACCGACTCGACCAGCTCGGAGATGGTCAAGTACGGCACCAACACCTTCCTCGCGCTGAAGATCTCCTTCATCAACGAGATTGCCCACCTCTGCGAGCTGACCGGCGCCGAGGTGGGGGCGGTGGCCGACGGCATGGGCCTCGACCCGCGCGTGGGCCGCGCCTTCCTCGACGCCGGGCTGGGCTTCGGCGGCTCCTGCTTTCCCAAGGACGTGCGCGCCCTCGAGGCCGCGGCGGCCGAGCACGGCCACAGCTTCTGGATGCTCAAGTCGGCGATCGAGGTCAACCTGATGCAGCGCCGCCGCTTCGTCACCAAGGTGCGGGAGGCGCTGGGCGGCAGCCTCGACGGCCGCCGCTTGGCGGTGCTCGGGCTGGCGTTCAAGCCGGGCACCGACGACCTCCGCCAGGCGCCGGCCCTCGACGTCATCCGCCACCTCGAGCGGATGGGGGCGGCGGTCACCGCCACCGACCCGGCGGCGCTGGAGGGCGCCGCGCCGATGCTCCCCGACACCACCCTGGTGACCGACGCCTACGACTGCGTGCGCGGCGCCGACGCCGTGGTGCTGGTCACCGAGTGGCCCTGCTTCCGGCAGCTCGACTGGCGGCGGGTGGCGGGGAGCGTCGCCCAGCGCATCGTCGTCGACGGCCGCAACTGCCTCGACGCCGCCCTGCTGACCGGGCTCGGCTTCGCGTACCACAGCGTCGGCCGGCGGGCGCTGCTGCCCGACTAGCGGCGCAGGATCAGCACCGCACCGCCCGCCTGGCCGAGCCGCTCGCCGGCCAGGCCGGCGGCGCCCGCGGGGTCGGCGATCACCAGCTCCACCGGGTCGTGGCCGCTGGAGCGGTACTCGGGACCGAAGTAGAAGACCCAGTCGTCGGTGACGTGGACCGGCCAGCCGTGCTTCACCAGCTGGACGGTGAGCGCCGCGGCGGTGCCCCAGAGGTCGTGGGTGGCGATCCGCACCAGCACCGGCCGGGGCTGCATCGTCAGCATCGCGCTCTCGGTGAGCCGCCACGCCTGGGGGTAGCCGACCTGCAGGTCGCCGGGCTCGGCGGCGGGGGAGGGGAGGTCGAGCAGCCTC
>JAQBPI010000227.1 GCA_028287605.1 Chloroflexota bacterium | reverse complement strand
GCCCTCGCAGTACCAGACGGTCGCCCCCGCGGTTCCCGCGGTGCCGGCCGCCGCGGCGGCGTGGGACACCACCTCGACCACCAGGCAGCGGTCGAGATGGCCGGCGGGCTCGTCGAGCGCCGCCGGTCCGAGCAGGGTGCGGTCCTCGGTCACCGTGAACGTGGTCCCGGTGCCCCCGGTGGCGGCGACCCGGCGGGCGTCGGTCCAGCTGCGTCCCGGGGCGACCGGGCCGACGAGGTCGCGCACCGTCCCCCCCTGGGCGGTGCGGACCACGGTGTCGCCCTCGATGCGCACGGTGCCGCCGTTGAGGCCGAAGGGCAGGACCTGCGCCGCCGTCGGGGCGTCCAGCCGCTCCAGCGAGAGCGTGGGCACCCCCGCGGTGGTCCGCCGGGCGGAGAGGCGGAGCTGCACGGTGGTGCGCAGCGAGCCGCTGAGGCGGTAGGTGAGGCGCTCGCCCGGGTGCTGCGGCAGGTAGGCGTCGAGTGCCAGGGGGGCGGCCCCGTCACCGGGCACCACTCGTGCCAGCGGCACCAGCAGCAGCGCGCCGAGCAGGGCCGCGGCGGCGGCGACGCGGCGCAGTAGCGCGCCCATCGCGCCGGTCCGGTGGCTCGCGGCCTGCTGCGACATCGCGAAGTCATGCTACGCTCCGGCAGTTACCCGGTTCTGAGGTGTCTGTCTTGGCGCGTCGTCCATCCCGTCCCGGCGGTGCCCGCCGCCGCCCTGCCCGTCGCCGTGACCCCAATGCCGCCGCGAACGCGGTCGTCGCCGAGGTCAAGGAAGAGACGATCGAGATGGACGCCACCGTGGTCGAGCCGCTTCCCAACGCGATGTTCAAGGTGAAGCTGCAGACCGGGCAGGAGGTGCTCGCGTACACCTCCGGGAAGATGCGCAAGTTCTACATCCGCATCCTCATCGGCGACCGTGTCCGCGTCGAGCTCAGCCCCTACGACCTGAGCCGGGGTCGCATCACCTTCCGCTACAAGTAGCCCCGGGGCGTCCGGGACGGCGGGCTCGTGCTCACCTACGCCATCGTCCTGCTGGTGGTCGTGGCCGTCCTGTACGGGAGCTTCCGGGTGCTCGGCGGCGGCCACGAGCCCGTGCCCGCGGAGGACTACCGGCAGCTGCTGCGGCGGCTCCACGGGTACACCGCGGAGTGCATGGCCGAGCTCGACACCCTGCTGGAGCGGCCTCGGCCCCTCCCCGTGGCGGTCCCGGGGTCGTCGCGGACGCCCGCCGACCCCCTCGTCGAGGGCGGCGCGGAGGTGCGCAGGAAGCTCACCGGCTACCGGCAGCAGCTCGCCCAGATCGAGGTGAGCGCCACCGGCGACGAGCTCGAGGTGCTCACCTCGGTGCGGACCCTGCTCACCGCCGCGATCGAGGACCAGAGCTGGGTGTGCCGCATGCTCGAGGGCGGGAGCCACCGCGAGAACCCGGGCATCCGGGACGCGGTGACGGCGCTGCGCGACCACGCCGGGCGCTGCATGGAGGCGGCCGCGGGCGGGCTCGGCGCCGCCCCCGCCGGGGTGCTCTAGCCTAGCCCAGCGCCGCCGTGTGCTTCATGCTCTGGGCGCTGACGCGCCCAACTCTTGGGGGGCCTCCCCCAGGCCATCAGCTCCTTCGTCGCTGACAGCCTTCCCCCTGGCCTGGCGGAAGTGCTCGACGGTGTTCGCCAGCCCCTCGGCGAGGTCCACGCGCGGCCGCCAGCCGAGGCGCTCGGCGGCGAGGCGCACGTCGAGGCAGGAGCGGCGCTGCTCGCCCGGCTTCGCCGGACCGTGGAGCGGCGCGGCGTCGATGCCGCAGGCGCGGGCGATGTGGCCGAAGAGGGTGCTGACGTCGGTCTCCACCGAGGTGGCGACGTTGTAGGCGCCGGGGTGCGGGGTCTCCATGGCGAGCAGGTTGGCGGCCACCACGTCGTCGACGTGGACGTAGTCGCGGGTCTGGCCGCCGTCGCCGTTGATCGTCGCCGGGCGGCCGGCGAGCAGCCGCTCCGCGAAGATGGCGACCACGCCCGCCTCGCCGTGGGGGTCCTGGCGGGGCCCGTAGACGTTGGCGTAGCGCAGCGCCACGAACTCGAGGCCGTAGAGCAGCCGGTAGACGCCGCCGTAGGCCTCGCCGCACTGCTTGGCGGCGCCATAGTGCGAGGCGGGGTTGGCGGCGTGGGTCTCGGGGGTGGGGATGACCTCGGTGTCGCCGTAGATGGCGCCGCCGCTGGAGGCAAAGACCACCCGGCGCACCCCGGCGTCGACGCAGGCCTGGAGCAGGTTCACGGTGCCGAGCACGTTGACGGTGGTGTCGAACAGCGGCTCGGCCACCGAGCGGCGCACGTCGATCTGCGCCGCCTCGTGGAACACCACCTCGGGGCGGGCGGCGAGCAGCGCCTCGCAGGCGGCGGGCGCGGCGACGTCGGCGACCACCAGCCGGGCGCCCGCGGCGACCTGCTCGCGGCGTCCGCGGGAGAGGTCGTCGAGAACGGTCACCTCGTGGCCGGCGGCGAGCAGCGCGTCGACCAGCGTGGAGCCGATGAAGCCGGCACCGCCGGTGACCAGCGTCCTCATCCGCCGGGTTCGTCGGCCAGGGGCTGTGGCCGGACCTCGGGAACGCGCAGGTGGGTGAGGGCGAAGACCACGCAGCCGACCAGCACCAGGCTGCCGTAGCTGATGCTGCGGTCGAGCAGGGCGATGGCGGTGGCCGCGCTGCCGGGGACGTTGATGGCGGTGAGCACCCCCACCATGCCGGCCTCCACGAGGCCGATGCCGCCCGGGGTGAAGGGCACGGTGGTGAGCAGCGCCGCCACCAGGGCCACGAGCACGAAGTGGCGTGGGGTCAGAAGCCCGCTGTAGCCGAGCGCGTAGACGACGAAGGCGAGACGGGTGGCCTCGAGCACCCACACCAGAACCGAGAGCGGGAGCACCTCGGGCCAGCGTCCGAACGAGCTCATGGTGCCGACGCGGAAGCTCTCGTAGCGCCGCCGCACCCCCTCGGGGAGCAGCCGCAGCAGCCGGCGGCCGCGGCCGAGGCCCATCACCACCAGGCCGCCGGCGGCGACGCTGCAGAGCACGACGCCGGCGATCAGCGCGGGCACGAACTGGTGGGGCACCCGGTTGCCGAACGTCGCCACCGCCGCGACGACCAGCAGCGCCATGAGCACGAAGAGGTCGAGGAGGCGCTCGGCGATGATGGTTCCGAAGCCCTTCATCGCGCCCACGCGCATCCGGGTCCGCAGGAGAAATGCCCGGTAGACGTCTCCCATCTTGGCGGGTACGACGCAGTTGACGAAGAAGGACACCAGCAGCGTCTGGTAGAGCGGACCTGCGGAGCAGCGCTCGCCGGCGTTGCGCAGGAGCAGCTGCCAGCGCAGGGTACGGGCCAGGAAGGAGAGGTAGTACGCGGCGATGCCGGCCATGTACAGGCGGAGGTCCGCGTGGCGGATCGCGCTGCCCACGTCGTGCCAGTTCACCGGAGCGCGCCAGATCGCGAGCCCGATGATGAGCACGGTGGCGCCCAGCGAGAGGGCGGTGCGAGGGCTCAGCAGCCGGGAGCGCAGCGAGGGGGCGACGTTGTCGGCGGGAGCGCGCAGAGACACGACGCGGGCAACCCTATCACGCGGTTCTGTGCCCTCCCCGGCCGTGGCAGACCCGTGGCCGGATGTGACGAGACGGTTACGGAGCCTCGTCGCCGCGGTCACGCGCCTTCTGCAGTCGCTGTGCCAGCGAGGTCTCGCCGCGCTGCCCGCGGGGCTCGGAGGCGCGCGCCTCGCGCTCCGCGAGCACCCGAATCATGTTCTCCAGGTGGACCGGCTCCCCCGCCGCCCGGGCGGCGCGCTCACCCGCGGGCCGGCTGTCCCACTGGCGGATCTGGAAGACGCCCTTGAGCGACGACCAGGGCACCGCGATGGTCCGCAGCTCCGGCTCGGGGGTGCCGTACTCGACCAGCTCCCAGACCCCGCCGTGGGGTCCGAGGCGCACCTCGGGCCCCAGCCAGGCGCGGAGCACGTGCCCGTCGAGGAAGTGGAAGGCCGCCTTGTCCCAGCCCGCCAGGGTCTCGGCCGGCGGGGAGGGGCGGACCTCGCCGACGATCAGCTGGCGGATGGCCGCCAGCGGCAGCAGCGCCCGCTCGCTGTTGGAGTCGACGTTGCGGATCTCCGCCTCGATCACCGGCAGGTCGAAGCCGATGGTCGGGGTGTCGGCCCACAGCACCTCGCCGTCGTTGAAGGTGATCACCACCAGGGGCATGGGGCCAAGCCTACCCCGTGCCTCCGGTCGCCGGACGGTCACGACCCGGGGGGCGGGGTGGCGTTCCCGTGACCACCCGCTCCGTCTCGCGGGTGTGGAGGGGGCGCGTGCTGCGTGCGATCACGGCGCTCACGCTGGCGCTGACCGCCACCGTCACGGCGGGCGTGTCCGTCGCCGTCGCGTCCACGCCGGTCGATCCCGGGGTCTCGCGGCCGGCGGGGGCGGCCGTCCCCGCCA
>JAQBPI010000084.1 GCA_028287605.1 Chloroflexota bacterium | reverse complement strand
CCCCGTCGAGAAGAGCGTCCCTGTGGCCAGCCGGGCCTAGACCGTCACGGGTGGCGACGCCGCGCGGCGCCGCCACCCGGCTGGCTCCGCCGCCCTAGCCCGCGGCCTGCTCGACGGTGACCGGGATGCGCCCGGCGGCCGGGAAGCGCCCGCCCACGGTGGTGCGGCGGGTCCGCGACGGCTGGCGGCAGGTCCGACTCTGAATTCGACCTGACGCTCCGGGAGTGCATCCCGCCACACTTCGTAGCATGAACCCGCTGCGCACCAAGCCCATCGAACAGAGCATCCGCGACACCGAGGAGCCGGTGCACCGGCTCAACCGCCGGCTCGGCGCCGGAGACCTGGTCACCTTCGGCGTCGGGGTGGTCATCGGCACCGGGATCTTCGTGCTCACCGGCAAGGCCGCCGGGGTGCAGGCGGGTCCGGCCGTCGCCCTCTCCTTCGTCATCTCCGGCATCGTCTGCGCGCTTGCCGGGCTCTGCTACGCGGAGTTCGCCAGCAGCGTGCCGGTGGCGGGATCGGCGTACACGTTCTCCTACGCGACCCTGGGCGAGCTGGTCGCCTGGATCATCGGCTGGGACCTGATCCTCGAGCTGGCGCTGGGGGCCTCGACGGTCGCGGTCGGCTGGTCGAACTACTTCACCGACCTGGCCCGGTCGGCGGGCATCACCATCCCCGACTGGCTGGGCGGCGAGCACCACAACCTGGTCGCCGGCGCCATCGTGCTGCTGCTCACCGCGGTGATCTGCTTCGGGATCAGGCTCTCCTCGCAGGTGAACATGGTGATCGTCGCCATCAAGGTGAGCATCGTCCTCTTCGTCATCGTCGCCGGGCTCTTCTACATCCACGTCGGCAACTGGTCCCCCTTCATCCCGCCGTCGGGAACCCGCGGCGCCGCGGGCGCGACCAGCTCCCCCTCGCTGCTCCAGGACCTCGGCCTCGCGCCCGGCAGCTTCGGCGTCACCGGCATCTTCACCGGCGCCGCCCTGGTCTTCTTCGCCTTCATCGGCTACGACGTGGTGGCCACCGCGGCGGAGGAGACACGCAATCCGCAGCGTGACATCCCCATCGGCATCCTCGGCTCGCTGGCGATCTGCACGGTGCTCTACGTGGCGGTGTCACTGGTGGTCACCGGGATGGTGCGCTTCGACCACCTGAGCATCACGGCGCCGCTCGCCGAGGCGTTCCGCAGCGTGGGCCAGCCCGCCTTCGCGGTCATCATCTCCGCGGGCGCGCTCGCCGGCCTCACCTCGGTGATGATGATCCTGCTGCTGGGCCAGAGCCGCATCTTCTTCGCGATGAGTCGCGACGGCCTGCTGCCCGGCGTCTTCGCGACCGTGCACCGGCGCACCCGGGTGCCGGTGCGCACCACGGTGGTCACCGGGGTGGTGGTCGCCGCCGTCGCCACCACCGTGCCGCTCGCCGAGCTCGCCGAGCTGGTGAACATCGGCACCCTCTTCGCGTTCGTGCTCGTGGCCATCGGGGTGGTGATCCTGCGGCGCACCCGGCCCGACCTGCCACGGCCATTCCGCGCACCCTTCGTGCCCGTGCTCCCGGCCGTGTCGGTGCTCGCCTCCGTGTACCTGATGCTCAACCTCCCGGCGCTCACCTGGGCGCGCTTCGGCATCTGGATGGCGGCGGGGCTGATCGTCTACTTCGCGTACGGCGCCCGGCACAGCCGGCAGGGCCGGCGCGGTCCGGGCGAGCCGGCGGGGGCCGAGCTCAGGGGACGGAGGACGGCGGAATCACCGGCAGGCCTTCGATCGACGTCACCCGCTCCACCCGGTCCGACCGGCTGACCCGGTAGAGCATGCGGGTCACCCCGGACAGGACTGATCCTCGTCGCAGGGGGGGTCCGGCTCGTCCGAGAGGGGCCGGCCCACCGCCTCGAAGATCTCCCGCAGCTGGGCCACCTGCTCACGGCTGAGCCGGTCGAAGAGGTGGCTGCGGATGCCCTCGACGTGCCCCGCGGCCGCCGCCTCCAGCACCCGGAAGCCCTCGTCGGTGAGCACCGCGACCGCGCCCCGCCGGTCGGTGGGACAGGCCTCGCGACGCACCCAGCCGAGCTCCTCGAGCCGGGCGACGGCGTGGGAGAGACGGCTCGGGGAGGACTCCGCGCGGCGTGCCAGCTCGCTCATCCGCATCGCCCGCCCCGGCGACTCGGAGAGACCGACCAGCACCTCGTAGTAGGCGACGGGCATGCCCGCGCTCGCCTGGAGCTCACGGTCCAGGCGGTTCATCAGCTGCCGGCCGCCGAAGAGGAAGGCGCGCCAGGCGCGCTGCTCCTCGTCGTCGAGCCAGCGGGGGGAGTCCATGCGGCGATCGTAGCACCGAAATGTTTGAGCGCTCAAGATCTGTGCTATGGTGTCGTCATGAAGCTTGAGCACTCAACCACCAAGCTCTCAACCAAAAGGGAGACTCCCCGATGAGCACCGCCTCCACCCCAACCACCAGCGGCCTCAGCGGCCTCACCGCCGGCACCTGGACGATCGACCCGATCCACTCCGAGGTCGCCTTCTCGGTCCGACACATGATGGTCGGCAAGGTCCGCGGCCGGTTCAACAGCTTCAGCGGCGAGATCGTTGCCACTGAGGACGGCTCGGCCACAGTGAACGTCAGCGTCGATGTCGCCTCGGTCGACACCCAGAACGCGCAGCGCGACGAGCACCTGCGCGCCGCCGACTTCTTCGAGACCGCCACCCACCCGCAGGCGACTTTCCGGTCCACCGGGCTGCGCGCCCACGGCGGGAAGAGCTATGTCGACGGCGAGCTGACCCTCCACGGCGTGACCCGGCCGGTCACCCTCGAGCTCGAGCAGGGCGGTGTCACCAAGGACCCCTACGGCAACATGCGAGCCGGCTTCTCCGCCACCCTCGAGATCGCCCGCAACGACTACGGCATCACGATCCAGATGCCCCTGGACGGCGGCGGCGTGGTCCTCGGTGAGAAGGTGCGCATCACCCTCGAGGTCGAGGCCGTCCTGCAGGCGGCCTGAACCCGATACTCAGCTTGTCGAGGCCGCGCCCGGGCCACCGGGCGCGGCCCCGCCGGACACGGAGGCAGGCCATGAAGGTGCACGAGCTGGGACACATCGTCCTCTACGTCCGCGACGCCGGACGCTCGGCGGAGTTCTACCGCGACGTCCTCGGCTGGCGGCAGGTGATGCCCCCGGCGCCCGCGCCGGTCGAGGGCTTCGTGATGTTCTCCAGCGGACGCACCCACCACGAGCTGCTGCTCATCGAGGTCGGCGACCAGGCCACCCCGGTCCCCCAGGGCCGGCGGCTGGGGATGTACCACTTCGGCCTCAAGGTGGGCGACACCGACGACGAGCTGCGCGAGGCCCGCGACCGGGTGCTCGCCTCCGGCACCCGGCTGCTCGGCGCCTCCGACCACGGGATGACCCACAGCCTCTACATCGGCGATCCCGACGGCAACGAGATCGAGCTCTACATCGACGTGCCCGGGGTGCGCTGGGACGATCCGGCGGTGCTCGCCGCCCCGATCCGGCCGCTGCACCTGTAGCGGCCGGGTCGGCGTCACCGGCGTCAGACGAAGGCGCTGACGCCGGTGATGTCGCGGCCGACGATCAGGGTCTGGATGGTCTCGGTGCCCTCGAAGGTGTAGATCGCCTCGATGTCCGCCATGTGCCGCATCACGTGGTACTCGAGCAGGATGCCGTTGCCGCCGAGCAGGTTGCGGGCCTCGGCGATCACCTCCCGCGCCTTGGTGGTGTTGTTGAGCTTGGCCAGCGAGGCGATGGTGTCGGAGAGCCGGTGCTCCTCGGTGAGCCGCCCCAGGCGCAGGCAGAAGAGCTGCATGGCGGTCACCTCGGCGAGCATCCGCACCAGCTTCTCCTGGACGATCTGGAAGCTGACCAGCGGCTTGCCGAACTGCTCGCGGCGGCGGGTATAGGTGAGCGCGGCGTCGTAGGCGCCGACGGCGTGCCCGAGGGCCATCCAGGCGCAGGCCGCCCTGGTGGTCGCCAGCACCCGTCCGGCGGAGCGGAAGCCGGTCGACCGGGGCAGCAGCGCGCCGGCGGGCACCCGCACGTCGCGCAGCTCGATGTCGGCCTGCCAGATCGCCCGCAGCGACCCCTTGCCGCTGATCGCGGTGGCCTCGTAGCCGGGGGCGCCGCGCTCCACCAGGAAGCCCTTGACCTGGCCGTCCTCGGTGTCGCGCGCCCAGACGACGGCGACGTCGGCGACGGTGCCGTTGCCGATCCAGCGCTTGGCGCCGCTGAGCACGTACTCGTCCCCGCGCCGCTCGGCACGGGTCTCCAGCGCCACCGAGTCGGACCCGTGGTTGGGCTCGGTCAGCGCGAAGGCGCCGAGCTTCTCGGCGCGGGCCATCGCCGGCAGCCAGCGCTGCTTCTGCTCCTCGGAGCCGAGCATGGCGATGGAGCGCATCGCCAGCCCGGCCTGCACGCCCAGGAAGGTGCCCAGGCTGCCGTCGCCGCGGTTCAGCTCCATGTGGATCAGGCCGGCCGCGATCGGGCTCATCGGCGGGCAGCCGTAGCCCTCGATGCCGTCGCCGATCAGGCCCAGCTCGCCGAGCCGCCGGAACAGGTCGAGCGGCATCTCGGCGCGCTCCCAGTGGCCGGTGATGACCGGCAGCACCTCCCTGTCGACGAAGCGCCGGGTGCGCTCCAGGTAGTCCATCTCCGCATCGCTGAGCTCGTCGCGGATGAGCAGGTAGTCGGTCCCCAGCGCCTTGCCGATGTCGGTGGGCGGAGGCGCCGCCGCGGCGGTGGTGGTGGCGGTCTCGGTGGACATCGCTCGTGCCTCCTCCCCCGGCTCCTGCTCTCCCGGCCGGCGTCGGCCATCGTAGCTATGCTCCGCGCGGTGGTCATCCTCGGACACGGCGCCTCGGGAACGGCGGCGAGCATGCGGCCGCACGTCGAGGGCCTGCGCGCACGGGGGGTGGAGGCCGAGGCGGTCGACCTCCCCAAGGGGCGGGCCGAGCGCGCCGTGGCGACCTTCGCCGCCGCCGCCCGTCCGCACGGCGCCGCGGTGGTTGTCGGCGGCCACTCGTATGGGGGGCGCGTGGCGAGCATGCTCGCCGCCGAGCAGCCGGTGGCCGGGCTGGTGCTGCTCAGCTATCCCCTCCACCGCCCCGGCCACCCCGAGGATCTGCGCACCGAGCACTGGCATCGGATCGGCTGCCCGGTGCTGCTGCTCTCCGGGGAGTCCGACCCCTTCGCCCGCATCGACCTGCTCCGCGCGGCGGTGCCGCTGCTCGGGAACGCACGGCTGGTCACCTATCCGCGGACCGGCCACGGCCTGTCGGCGGTGCTCGACGACGCCCTCGATCACATCACCGATTTCGTCGCCAACCTGGGGGTGCGTGCGGAGTAGACTGCCGCGCATGATCGCAGCCATCTTCGGCGCCAAGCACATCATCCTGTACGTGGTCATCCTGATCGCGATCGCCGGCGTGCTGTACATGACGGTGGGTCGCAGCCGGACCTGACCAGAACTCGCCATCGGGGGGAGGGGCGCGAACGCCCGTCAGGGACGGGTGAGGTGCCCGCCGCGCTCCCAGAACCGTGCCGACTCGACGCCGGCACCGGCGTCGGCGGGGTCGTACTGCTCGTCGATCCAGCGTGCCGGATGCACGCCGTCGACGAACCCCATGAACGGAGGGTGGATGCTGTAGCCCAGCAGCGCACGGATGCGCTCGGAGTAGCGTGACGCACGTGCGCCGACGGCGAGGATCATGTTCTCCTGCTGGCGCGCCCAGGGCTGGCAGTACTGCGGGCTCAGCGCACAGCGCGGTGCACCGCTGCGATTGGCGCCGCCGCGGTGCCACAGGGTGCCGTGGAAGACGACCACCGACCCCGCGGGCATGAGCACCGGCTGCGCGCGCCGGTCGTCGGGCTGGGGCAGCTCGTCCTCGCCCCAGCGGTGGCTGCCGGGGATCACCTCGGTGGCGCCGTTGCCGGCGGTGAAGTCGTCGACCGCCCAGATGGTGCTGATCGACACCGAGGGGCGCGGCCGTGGGATGGAGTAGAAGCCGTCGTCGAAGTGCAGCGCCTGCGGGGTCTCACCGGGGAGCAGGTGGATCGCCTGGCAGGCGGTGAGCAGGTAGTTCGGCTCGAGCAGGCGGTCGACGATGTCGAGCACGCGGGGATGCTCCACCAGCGGCGCCGCCGACTCGGCCTTGGCGAGCAGCGCGTAGACGCGGTGGGTGCGCTCGCCCTCGAAGGGATTGCGGCCCAGCGGCCCACGCTCGGCGATCGGCAGCACCTCCTCGCGCAGCGCGTCGAGCTGGGCTGCGGTGAGCACCCGCTCGAGCACCACGAAGCCCTGCTCGTCGAGGGTGGCGAGCGCCTCGTCGGTGTCCGGCGGGGTCATGTGCTTTTCCTCTCGACGCTGACGCGGTCCTGCAGACGGTGGGCGCCCCAGGCCATCAGCTCCTTCGTCGCTGACAGCCTTCCCCCTGAGCCTAGCACCGGGCCCGCCGTCAGGCCTGGCAGTGTCCGCCGGCGCAGTACCACTCGGCGCTGTTGAAGGTCCAGGCGTTGTCGTTGCGGCGCACCCCGAGCAGCCGGCTGCTGACGCTCATCACGCTGACCTGCTGGTACAGCGGGAGCTCGGGGAGGTCGGCGGCGAGCAGCTCCTCGGCGCGCATGTAGGCGCGGCCGCGGTCGGCGAGCGAGACCGCGGCACGCCCCTCCTCGAAGGCCCGGTCCACCTCCGGGTTGTTCTCGCCGGTGACGTCGCCGCCGGCCCCCTGGTTGCCCGGAGAGGGGATCTGGTCGTCGGCGGGGCAGGCTCCGCCGCAGTTGCCGTGGTAGGCCCCGTACCAGGTGTCGGGGTCGGCGGCGCCGACGATCGTGTACATCGCCATCTGGAAGGCGTGGGTGTTGAGCAGGCCGCCGTCCGCGAAGCCGCCGACCAGCCGCGCCGCCTTGACCGTGCTCAGCTCGGTGAAGATCCCCAGCCGCTCGAGGTCCGCCTGGACGGCGATCTGGGTCTGGTCGCGAGCGACGTTGCCGGAGGTGGTGACCAGGCGCAGGTCCATGCAGCGGCCGGCGGCGTCGGCGCGGCCGCGGCCCCCGTGACAGGCGGGGCTGAGCCGGTAGCCGGCGTCCTCGAGCATCCGGGCGGCGGCGGTGGGGTCGTACCGGGTGGTGGGCACCCTGGCATCGCGGATGAAGCCGGAGCCGAGCGAGATCCACGAGTCCGGCGGGATCACCGTCTGGCCGCGGGCGATGGTCCGCACGATCTGCTCGCGGTCGATGCCGGCGAGCATGGCGTGGCGCACCCGGACGTCTGCGGTGAAGGGGCTGGGCATCGCCTGGGGGCCGCAGCGGCCGCCGTCCGCGTCGCAGAGGTTGAGGTCGATCTTCTCCGCCCCGGCCTCGGGGATGGTGAGCAGGCGCACCCTCCCGGAGCGGGCGACGCCCTCGAGCTCCGCGAGGAACGCGAGCCGGAAGTCGAGGCCGACGTCGATCTCGCCGGCCCGCACCTGGTCGAGCTGGGAGTGGACGTCGGAGACCACCTTGAAGATCAGGCGGTCGATGTGGGGCTGGCGCCTCGCGTCCCAGTAGCGGTGGTTGCGCACCAGCACGATCTCGTGGGCGGGGTCGTAGCGCTCGAGCACGAACGGGCCGGTGCCGACGATGATCCGGTCGAGGGTGTCGGTGCCGCGGTAGGCGCTCGCGTTCCCGGTGCCGCGGGAGAGGTCGACGGTCTGCGGGGTGCGCTCCAGGTCGCGGTTCTGCGCGAAGGCGTTCTCCAGCTGGCGTGCGGGGAGGATGCCGTACGTCCCGGAGCCGAGCGACAGGTAGGCGCCGTAGGGGCTGCGGAAGCTCAGCGTCGCCTGGAGCGGGCCGTCCTCGGTGCAGCCCACCAACCGGTCGTAGCCGCTGGTGCCGCCCACCGCGGTGGGATTGTGGGCGCCGTAGCGCAGCCAGTAGAACTGCATGGTCGCGCAGACGTCATGCGCCGAGAAGGGGCTGCCGTCGTGCCAGAGCACCCCGCCGCGCAGCCTCCAGGTGACGCACATCGGGGGCACCGTCGACGCCCCCTGGTAGGTCACCGGGTGGCAGCCCACGGTCCGGACGCCGCCGTTCTCGACGGTGGGCACCTCGGTGGCGAGGTCGGGCCGCCAGAAGTCCGCGAGGGTGCGCGCGCTCGAGGTCTCGTCCTTCGACCGGTACCAGAGCAGGCCCTCCACCACCGGCGCGTCCACCGCGAAGGAGAAGCTCATCGAGTCGGTGATCCCGGCGGCCAGGAAGGAGGTGGGCTCCTGGGTGACGCCGAGGGTGAGGGTGCCGCCGCGGTTGGCGGGGTCGTCCGGACCGGTGTCCGGCGGCGCCGGCGCCCCGCCGCCGCCGCAGCCGCAGAGCAGGGCGAGGGCGAGGGCCGCGGCCCCCGCCCGCAGCCGCCGCCCGATCACGGGACGCGGTCGCCCGGCAGCGGCGCGGCGTCCACGCTGAGGTCGCGGCCGAAGGCGCGCTTGAAACGGCGGGCGAGCTCGGTGGACTGCCAGACCGCGCAGCCGGCGAGCCGGATCGCCACCGCCCGCCGGCGGTCGTGCTGCCGCACCCTGGGCACCCCGTCGGAGTCGCCGGAGCGCCGCTCGATCTGGTCGGCGAGGGCGAGGATGACGGAGAGCTGCTCGACCGGCCGGCGGTCGGCGGCGGAGAGCACCGGCGCGTAGGCCCGGACGTTGGGACGGCCGCCCCCGGCGCCGGCGATGGTGCTCGCCAGCAGGGCGATGCGCCGGTGGGTGAAGCCGCGCAGGTCGGCGGCGACGACGATCGCGGCGGCGTGCTCCCAGCGCTGGTAGTAGTCGACCGAGCGGCCGACGTCGAGGATGAGCGCGGCGTGGTCGAGGGTGTCGCGCAGGTCCTCGTCGACGTGGGGCATCAGGGCGTCGAGCAGGGTCGCGGCGATCCGCCGCCGGCGGCTGGCACGCCCCTCCTCCCAGGTGGTGAAGCGGGCCACCAGCGCCGCCACCGAGGCGCGGCGGGCGGCGGCGGCGGAGGGCAGCCGGCCGGTGTGCTCCAGGGCGACCCCCTCGCGCAGCCCCTGCCCGGACACGACGAGGCTGCGCGCCTGGATCCAGTCCATGACCGTGAGCACCGCCAGGCCCCCGCCGCTGACGGTGTCGGCGCGGTCGCGGCTGAGGCCGGGGATGGCGTCGCGGCGCGCCAGCGGGATCATGACCAGCTGGTCGACCACGTCGCGGAGGTGCTCGCGGTCGAGCACGTAGCCGTGCATGCGCGGGATCGGGTAGGTGATCCGGGCGCGGTGGATCTTTGCCAGGTTGCGGATCGTCCCGCCGGTGCCGACCAGCTGCTCGGTGGGCTCGAGCACCGGCACCCCCACCTCCTGCAGCGTCGCCTCCACGTGGTCGCGCAGGGCGTGCATCTCGGGGGTGCGCGGCGGGTCGGAGGTGAGGAAGCCGGCGGTGAGACGGCCGGCGCCCAGGGGCAGGCTCCAGGTGGACACCGCCTCGCGGCCGCGGAAGCGGGAGATCTCGAGGCTGCCGCCGCCGATGTCGACGAGCATCCCGTCCTCGACGGCGAGGCCGTGCACCGCCCCCACCAGCGCGTAGTGGGCCTCCTCGTCCCCGTCGATGATCTCCAGGGTGACCCCGGTGTCCTCGAGCAGGCGGCGGGCGAGCTCCTCGCCGTTGGTCGCCTCGCGCACCGCGGCGGTGGCCACCGCGACGGTGCGATCGGCCCGTGCGGTGACCGCGATGCAGAGGAAGTCGTGCACCGCCCTCACCACCCGGTCGATCGCCTCCGGCGACAGCCGCCCGACGGTGGCGACGTCGTCGATGAGGTGGAGCGAGGTGCGCCCGTCCGAGAGCATCTCCAGATGGCCGTCCTCGGTCAGCGAGAGCACGGCGACGCGGCCGGAGTTGGACCCGATGTCGATGACGGCGAGCGGCGGCGGGGTCACGAGGCCCGATTGTGCATGGTTCTGCCGCCGGTGGAGATGCCCGGCAGTTCTGCCGCCGGGTGGGGATGCTCGGCCGATCTGCCGCCAGGGGCGAGGCGCGGCTGATCTGCCGCCGGTGTGGAGTTGCGCGGCGGTTCTGCGGCCGGTGGAGATGCCCGGCGGTTCTGCCGCCGGTTGAGATTCGCGTCTGGCCGCTCTGCCGCCGGTCGAGAATCGTTCTGCCGCCGGTTTTTACTCGGGGGGGACTGCGTCCCCCCCGTTCGGTCGCAAGACATCGTGCGCTGGCGCGCCCGATGCCGTGGCATACCCCCCTCCACGCCGGCACTCGCCGGCGACGCGCGCGTCGCGCGCTTTACGTGAAGGGTCGACGGGCCGAGGGACCACGAGCAACGCTGCGCGTTGCTCACAATGGAGCCGCCGAGCGGCTTCACGGGTGGGTGCTTGAGGCCCCGCATGGGCATCACGGCCTTCCCGGCGGCGCCGAGCCGGCCACCGTCTCCGCGGATCGTGGGGTTTTCCAAGAGCAACGCTGGCGTTGCTCGCGTGGTACCTCGGCGTGTGGCCGCCCCGAATTGCGAGCGCGAAGCGAGCGCCGCCGGCGAGTGCCGGCGAGGGGGGGCGGGAGCCGGCATCGGGCGCGCCAGCGCACGATGTCTTGCGACCAGACGGGGGGGACGCA
>JAQBPI010000051.1 GCA_028287605.1 Chloroflexota bacterium | reverse complement strand
CCTGGAGCTCTGCCGCGAGCTCGACACCCTCCGCTGGACGGTGGTGCGCCGCTATCACAGAGACAGGGGGAAGGCTGTCAGCGACGAAGGAGCTGATGGCCTGGGGGAGGCCCCCCCACCAATGAGCGCGTCAGCGCTCAGAGGATGATCGTGGCGAACTCGCCCACCGTCTCGAACCCGAGCCGGGTGTAGACGCGCACGGCCGCCACGTTGAAGTGGTTGACGTACAGGGAGCAGGTGGGCACCTCGGTGTGCAGCGCCTCGCAGACCGCGGCGAGGCCCGCGGTGGCGACCCCGCGGCCGCGCGCCGAGGGCGCGGTGTACACCCCCTGCACCTGCACCACCTCGGCGGTCCAGGCGCTGAGCTCGGCCTTGAAGAGCACCTCGCCGCGCTCGATCCACACCCAGCTCCAGCCCCGGTCGATCAGCACCGCCATCCGCGCACGCCAGCCGGCGGGGTCGATGGCGAGGGGGTCGATGCCCATCTCCTCGCGGTGCATCGCCGCCGCCGCCACCACCAGCAGGTCGAGGTCGCCGAGCCGGGCCCGGCGCACCGACGGGCTGCCCTCGGCCCGCAGCCGGCCGCGGCACAGCGCCATCAGCGGCTGCGGGTCGCGCACCTCGCGCGGCTGCGGCGCCAGCCGCCGGGCGCGGTGGAGCGCGTGGACCTGCTCGCGCCGTCCCACCATCATCCGCGGCGGCGAGTGGCGGTCGAGCACCCCGGCGAGCAGCTCGGCGTCCTCCTGGTCGGGAACGCAGGGGATCACCAGCGCGCCGGCGAGCAGTGCGGCGGTGATCAGCCCGCGGTGCTCCACCCCCCACCAGCCGCTGCCGGTCAGCGCCCCCAGGCGCAGCTCGCTGCGCAGGAACGCGTTGCCGACCGGGTCGCCGTCGAGAAGGTCGAGCACCGGTCCCGAGTCGCGGGCGGAGAGGCGCCGGACGGCGCGAGCCAGTGTGGCCATGGGGTGCTCCGATCGTATGCGCCGGACCACCTTCGGCGCACCTCCGGCGTCGAGCCCCCGGCGATCTGCGAGGATGGCCGCGCCATGCTCATCCTCATGCGGGCGCAGGCGACCCGCCCGGAGATCGACGCCGTGCTCGACCATGTGCGCCAGCACGGCTACCAGCCGATCGAGCTGCCCGGCGCCGAGCGGCTGGCCATCGGGGTGCTGGGCAGCAACCCGATCGGGGTGCGCGACCACGTCGTCGGCCTGCCCGGGGTGGTCGACGCGATCCCGGTCAGCAAGCCGTACAAGCAGGTGGGCCGCGAGTGGCAGCCCGAGCGCACCGTCGTCGACGTGTCCGGGGTGCGCTTCGGCGGCACCGAGTTCTCGGTGATCGCCGGTCCCTGCGCGGTCGAGGACGAGGCGCAGCTGACCTCCACCGCGCGGGCGGTGCGCGCCGCCGGGGCGGTGATGCTCCGGGGCGGCGCCTACAAGCCGCGCACCAACCCCTACTCCTTCCGCGGGCTGGGCGCCGCCGGGCTCGAGCTGCTGGTGCGGGCGCGCGAGGAGACCGGGCTGCCGGTGGTCACCGAGGTGCTCACCCCCGCGGACGTCGAGCTCGTCGCCGACCGCGCCGACATGCTCCAGGTGGGCACCCGCAACGCCCAGAACTTCTCGCTCCTCGAGGCGGTCGGCCAGGCGGGCAGGCCGGTGATGCTGAAGCGGGGCCTCAGCAACACCGTCGAGGAGTGGCTGCTCAGCGCGGAGTACGTGGTCAGCCAGGGGAACCGGGACGTGGTCCTCTGCGAGCGCGGGGTGCGCACCTTCGAGACGGCGACGCGCAACACCCTCGATCTCAGCGCGGTGCCGCTGGTGCGCTCGCTCTCCCACCTCCCCATCGTTGTCGACCCCTCCCACGCCACCGGGCACCGCCACCTGGTCGCTCCCATGTCCCTCGCCGCCCTCGCCAGCGGCGCCGACGGGCTCATGGTGGAGGTGCACCCCAACCCCGACGAGGCGCTCAGCGACGGTCCCCAGTCGCTCACCTTCGAGCAGTTCGGCGAGCTCATGGACGAGCTGCGCCGGGTGGCGGAGGCGCTGCACCGCTCGCTCAGCTGACCCGGCGCGGCTCCGTGAGGGGCAGGGTGGCGACGGGGTCCAGCTCGACGCCGATCACTCCAGAGAGGCGTGCCATCAGCGGCGCCGCCGGAACCCCGCCGGCCGCCTGCGACCGGCTCCCCCGGGTGGCGATCCGGTCGAGCACGCCCAGCGCCCCGGGGGTGTCGAGGTCGTCGTCGAGGCGGGCGAAGAACTCCCGCTCGGCGGCGGCGGCCTCCTCGGGGTCGAGCCTCCGGTCCCCGCTGAGCGCACCGCACCAGGTGGAGTACCGCTCCCGGGCGGTGTCGAGGTCGTCCTCGGTGTACGACCAGGCGGTGCGGTGGTGGTGCGCCGCGAGCACCAGCCGGGCGGCGCCGGGCGGGGCCTTGGCGACCAGGTCGCGGACGAAGACGAGGTTCCCGAGCGACTTGCTCATCTTCACCCCGTCGAGCTGCACCATCGCGACGTGCACCCAGTGCCGGGCCAGGGGATCGTCCTGGAGCGCCTCGGTCTGGGCGATCTCCGACTCGTGATGGGGATAGACGAGGTCGTCGCCGCCGCCGTGGATGTCGACGGTCGCCCCGAGCTCGTGGGTGGCAATGACCGAGCACTCGATGTGCCAGCCGGGACGGCCGTCGCCCCACGGGCTGGGCCAGCGCGGCTCGTCGGGCAGCGAGGGCTGCCACAGGATGAAGTCGAGCGGATCGCGCTTGCGCGGGTCGTCGGGGTCGGCGCCGCACTCGCGGCTGAGGGCGATCATCTCCTCGCGGCTCAGGCCGCTGAGCCGGCCGTAGCGGTCGAAGCGGGCGGTGTCGAAGTAGACCCGGCCGTCCCGCGGGTACGCGAAGCCGGCCGCCTCCAGCCGGCGGATCCAGTCGACCATCTCGGGGACGTGCGCCGAGGCGTACGGCACCGCCACCGGCAGGATGTCGATGCTCGCCATCTCCAGGTCGAAGCGCGACACCTGGAATGCGACCAGCGCCCGGGCGTCGACGCCGCGCTCCCGGGCGACGCGGAAGATGTCGTCGTCGATGTCGGTGACGTTGCGGACGCTCCGCACCCGCCGGCCCGCCGCCAGCAGCCGGCGGGTGATCACGTCGAAGACGTGGTAGGTGAAGGCGTGGCCGAGGTGGGCGGCGTCGTAGGGCGTGATGCCGCACACGTAGAGGGTCACGGGGTCGCCGGCGGGCTCGAGGGGCCGCACCGTGCGTGCCGCCGTGTCGTACAGCTGCATCTCGGACGATTCTACGGAGGCGGCCTGTCCGCGGCTTCGTCCAGCACCCGCGCCGCCTCGGTGAGCGCGGCGCGCAGGTCGCGGTAGGTGACCCGCGAGGGCGCCTCGGCGAGTGGCACCCAGGCGACCTCGTCGACCTCTCCCGCCTGCGGCACCGCCTCGGTGCCGGCGTCCACCTCGACCAGGTAGTGGTCGACGCGCTTGAACACCAGCCGTCCCTCGCGCCGGTAGGCGTACTCCGAGGCGGGCAGCGGCCCCCGCATCCTCAGCCGGTCGAGGGGGATGCCGATCTCCTCCGAGATCTCCCGCAGCGCCGCCTGCGCGGGGCTCTCGCCCGCCTCGACGATGCCCTTGGGCAGGCTCCAGGAGCCCTGCACTCCGATCAGGCACGCCTCCCAGCCGGCCTGGCCAGGGCGCACCACCACCCCTCCGGCGGAGACCTCGTCGACGCGGCGCGGGCGCGGGCTCATGGCCCTCAGGATGGCAGCCGAGGCCACCGGAGGCCGGTGCTATCATCCCGGCAGCGCACGCGGCCCCGTGGTGTAGCCTGGCCTAACACGCCACCCTGTCAAGGTGGAGATCGTCGGTTCGAATCCGATCGGGGTCGCCAGCGGCGCTCCCCCAGGGGTTCGCGGGCGGTCCCCCGGGAGAGGTCACAGGCGGCGCCTGTAGTCCGCGGTGGTGAGCCGGCCCGCCCACATGTCCTGGATCAGCCGCCAGGTCTGCAGCGTCCTCGTGCCGAGATGCTGGAGCCATTCCTCGTCCGGCGTCCCCTTCTTGGCGCCGAGGTTCTGCAGGTCCTCGAGCAGCCCCTCGGCCACCAGCTCGCGCACCGGCGTGGTGCCACCGAGCAGCTGCTTCTCGACCGCGTCGAAGAGCGCTCTGACCTCCGCGTCCGCGAGCCTGCTCCGGTTCTCCACGAGCCACCGGGCGAGGTTGCCGGTCACGACGTAGGGCCGCTCCGTCATGTCGCGGACCTCGCCCGGGTTCGAGGGCCGCAGGTGTGCGATGGAGCCTGCGATGCGCGCCAGTGCCTCGGACTGTTCCGTCATCGACGTGAGTGTCACCGATCGCGCGCGCCGACGACGGGCATCGGCATCGGGTGGGAGCGGTAGCCTGGGTGGCGATCCATGTCTGAGCTGCCCCGCGCCGTCGTCCTCGTCAGCAATCCGCACGCCGGGAGGGCGGCTCGCCTGCTCGGCCCGGCCAGGGCGGCCCTCGTCCGCGTGGGGCTGGAGATCCTCGACGAGGTCGACATCGCCGAGATCGGACGCGTCCAGGAGTGGGCGGCGCGGCCCGAGCCGGGGCGGCCGCTGATCGTCGCCGCCGGCGGCGACGGCACCGTGGGTGCGGTGGTCGGCTGCGTCGCCGACACCGGCGCGGTGCTGGGCATCCTCCCCCTGGGGACGTCGAACGACGTCGCCCGCAGCCTCTGCATCCCCGCCCGGGTCGAGGATGCGGCGCGGCTGCTGGTGGAGGGGAAGGTCGCCACCGTCGACGTGGGCCAGTTCGTGACGCCGGGAGGGTCCCCGCGCCACTTCGTGCACGCCGCCGCCATGGGCATCGACGTCGAGTTCGCCAAGCTGGCGACGCGCCCCACCATCCGGCGGCGCCTCGGCCACCTCACCTACGTGGTGGCCGCGCTGCTCGCGCTGCGGCACCGCCATCCCTTCACCTGCACGCTGCACCTCGACGGCCGCCAGGTCGAGACCACCGTGATCCACCTCTCGGTCGTCAACGCGCCGATCTTCGGCGGCTGGCTGCGGCTGGCGCTCCCCGGCTCCGACGTGGACGACCGGCGCCTCGACGTCCTCGCCGTCGAGGACATGCCGCTGCACCGTCTCGTCGCCGCCGCCGTGTCGGTGGTGCTGCGTCGCCGCCGCCTGCCCCGGGGGCTGCACCTCGAGCACACCGGCGGGCTGCGGGTCCACAGCGACACCCCGCAGGGGGTCATCCTCGACGGCGAGCTCGCCGGCAACATCCCCGGCGACTTCCTGCTCGCCGCCGAGGGGCTGCGGGTGGCGGTGGCGCAGAGCTTCGTCGACGTCGAGCATGCGTAGGCCGGCGGCGGTCCTGGCCGTCGTGCTGCTCTGCCTGGTCCTGCTCGGCTGGGGGCTGGGGACGCTGCTGGTGCCGCTGATCCGCGATGCCGACGTGGCCGCGGTGCACGCCCTGGTCACCCATGAGGACCGCCGCCTGGTGTCCGTCATGCGGGTGGTCACCTGGCTCGGGTCGGGTGTCACCCTGACCGCCATCGGCATCCCACTGGCGGTGGTGCTGCTCCGCCGCCGCTGTCACACCGCGGTCGCGCTGATCGCGGTGAGCAGCCTCGGAGCCGTCCTCCTGGTGCAGTCGGTGAAGCTGCTGGTGAGCCGGCCGCGACCGCTCGACGCCCTCCTCGATGCGCGGGGCGCGAGCTTTCCCTCCGGGCACGCCGGCGAGGCGCTCGCCTTCTACGGCGCCGTGGCCCTCGTCGTCGTGCAGACCGCCGAGCGCCGCTGGGTGCGGATCGCCACCGTTTTGGCCGCCGCCGTGCTGGTGCTCGCCGTCGGCTTCTCGCGCATCGCCCTCGCGGTGCACTACCCGAGCGACGTGCTCGGCAGCGTCCTGCTCTGCGGGGTGTGGCTGGCCGCCACCGCCACGGTGGTCTCGCGTCCGGCGGCGCGGTCCCAGCCGCCGGGTTCCGTCGCCGTCAGGGCAGCGCGTCGAGCAGGGCGGTGAACTCCTCCGGAGGATGGAGCTCGGCGCGGTCGGTGCGCCGTACCACCGGCAGGTCGACGAAGCCGCCGTCGCGCCACCACAGCAGCCCCGGTGAGATCGCCCCGGGACCGCGCTGGTGGAAGTCGGCGGCGAAGGGGATCAGCGCCCCCACCGCGCCCAGCGCGCCGGACGCGGTGCGCAGCAGGTGGACGCCGACCAGGTGCCGGTTGGGGATGGCCAGCAGCGCCCCCGCGGGGGGCAGGTCGGGCATCAGCGTGGGCAGGTGGAGCACGTGCGACGCGGTGTAGAACGACTCGCCGTGGAGCACGGTGAAGCCGGAGTCGTCGGGGTCGCCGACCTGCTCGCGCTGGGGCGCCGGCTCGCCCCAGGTGCCCTCCGCCGCAGCCGAGAAGGCCTCGTCCTCCGAGACCCCCCAGCCCTGCAGGGTCTCGGACGACACCGACTGGATCGCCCGGGGATAGTCGAGCACCAGCACCACCGCGACCGAGTCGGTGAGCGGGCGTCGCAGCGCCTCTCCGAGGTTGGTGTCCGATCCGTAGAGGCGGACGCGGAGCATCCCCCTCGCGTTGGCGAAGTCCGCGGGCAGGGGCAGCTCCCGCAGCGGCATCGAGTCGAAGTGGGCGCGCACCAGATCGGCCCAGTCGCCGGAGGGGTGCTGCGCGCAGACCTGGGCCAGGTTGTCGAGGCCCAGCACCAGCGGGCCCGAGGCACGGTCGATGACCAGCACGGCGCCCTCCATTCGCGGGACGTGGCCCCGCCCACGCAGGTCCTCGGTCACACAGCGGAGCAGCAGCCGCTGCTGATCGGTCTCGAGGATGCGCTGCCAGTAGCCCGGCTCGGCAGCGGGCCGCACCTCGACCTCGGGCTCCGGCGCGGGCTCGGGCGGCGGCTTGCGGCGCCAGCGGAAGAGGGGCATCGCCCCCCAGTATGAGAGCTGGGCCGGGCGACCCCTCCTCCGCGGCCGGTGGCTCGCGGGGCGCCGCTACCTCCCTCCCTCCGGTCCCCTGACCGACGGGGCGGTGGAGCCGTACCCGGTGCGCAGACCAGGCGCGGCGTCGAGGAGCGCGTCGCACTTTCGTACGCATCTCTCCCGATCCGTCCACTGGCTACAGGAACATCTGCAGGTGAGCGTGGTCCGGACGGCTCGGGTCGATGCGGCGCAGCTGGAGCGTGTACCGGCCCGGACCGCCGCTCAGCACCATCCAGGTGTCACCGGGGACGAGCCGGCTGCGGCCGTCGGGTCCGGTGAGCGTTCCCTCGATGCCGGCGTTGTCCCAGTGAACGCACAGCGTCCCTCCGCTGCCCACCTGCACGGTGAGGTGCCAGAGGCCGGTGTCCGGCACCGCACCCGTGTCGCCGTCATAGGCGACGTTCGAGCACCTGCCCGCCTGGGCGCTCCCCTGGTTGCATCCACTCGATGACGACCCGCCGCAGGCACCCGACGACACGGTGGAGGCGTACGGCCACCAGGCCGCGAGATCCCAGGCCGAGGGCGACTGGGACGACGTGTCCGAGGGGGCGGGCGCCGGGGCGGCCGTCGACGTCCGTGCACCGGCGCCCTGCGACCGGAGAGTTGTGGGTGTCCCGCCGGCCGGAGGTGCCGCCGCCGGTCCGGGGGGCGTCGCGGAGTGCGTTCCTGTTTCGGGAGGAGGGCCGGCGACGGGGTTCGACCCCTCTGGCGATCCCGGACCGAAGGTGAGCGGAGGGATGGGCGTGCCGGCGCCGGGGGCCGGAAACACCGT
>JAQBPI010000049.1 GCA_028287605.1 Chloroflexota bacterium | reverse complement strand
CCGTCGGGCAGCGCGCTGCCGGTGGCGTCGATGGCGGCGCCGCCGATCAGCGCCTCGGTGGTCTCGACCCGGAAGCCGTAGCGCAGCCCCGCCTCCTCGACCACGCGGAGCGCCGCGGCGGTGACCTCGGGGCCCACCCCGTCGCCGGCGAGGACGGCGACGCGGTGCACCGCGCCGGCGTTCGCGTCCTCGCCGCTCACACGCCCGACCCCGCGGGGACCGACACCGCCGGGCGCTCCGCCGCCACCTTGTTCAGGGCGCTGCAGTACGCCTTGGCGCTGGCGACGATGATGTCGGTGTCGGCGCCGTGGCCGCTGAAGATGCGCCCCTCGTGGCGGACGCGCACGCTGGCCTCGCCCATGGCGTCGAGGCCGCCGGTGACGGCGCGGACGGTGAAGTCGACGAGCACGGTGGGCATGTCGACGAGGCGGGCGATGGCGTTGCAGACGGCGTCGACGGGACCGTCGCCGACGGCGGCGTCCTCGAGGACCCGGTCGGGCCGCTCGCCGTCGTGCAGCCGCACCGTGGCGCTGGGCCGCCCCGAGGTGCCGCAGGCCACCTGCACCAGCTCCAGGGTGAAGCGCTCGGGGACGGTGCGGGCCTCGTCGGCGACCAGCGCCTGGAGGTCGCGGTCGGTGACCTCCTTCTTCTTGTCGGCGAGCACGAGGAACGCCTCCCAGGCGCGGGCGAAGGCGTCGTCGGCGAGCTCGTAGCCGAGCTCCTGGAGGCGGTGGCGGAACGCGTGGCGGCCGCTGCGCGGCGAGAGCACGATGCGAGTGTCGGCGACGCCGACCTCCTCGGGGGTCATGATCTCGTAGGTCAGCTTGTCCTTGAGCACGCCGTCCTGGTGGATGCCGCTGGCGTGGGCGAAGGCGTTGGCACCGACGATCGCCTTGTTGGCCTGGACGTGCATGCCGGTGCGCGCCTGGACCAGCTGGCTGGTGGGGGCGAGCAGCCGGGTGTTGACGCCGGTGTGCAGCCCGAGCAGCTTCTCGCGGGTGCGGAGGATCATCACCAGCTCCTCGAGCGACGCGTTGCCCGCCCGCTCGCCGATGCCGTTGATGGTGCACTCGACCCTGCGAGCGCCGTTGTCGATGGCGGCGAGGCTGTTGGCCACCGCCAGGCCGAGGTCGTTGTGGCAGTGGACGCTGACGATCGCGTTGCCGACGTTGCGCACGTGGCGCATCAGGTCGCCGATCATGCCGCCGAACTCGTGCGGCAGGGTGTACCCGGTGGTGTCGGGGACGTTGATGACGGTGGCCCCGGCCTCGATCATCGCCTCCACGGTCTCGTACAGGTAGGCACGGTCGGCGCGGCCGGCGTCCTCGGGTGAGTACTCGACGTGGTCGCAGAACTGGCGCGCGTACTCGATGGCGGCGACGCCCTTCTCCAGCACCTGCTGCCGGGTGCCCAGCCCCTTCTTCTCGATGTGGATGTCGCTGACGCTGAGCACGATGTGGATCTGGTTGCGCGGGGCGTCCCTGATCGCCTCCCAGACGGCGTCGATGTCCTTGGGCACGGCGCGGGCGAGCGCGGTGATCACCGGCGCGCCGTCGAGGGTGCCGACCTCACGGGCGATGCGCTGGCAGGCGGCGAAGTCGCCCGGGCTGCTGATCGGGAAGCCGGCCTCGATCACGTCGACGCCGAGCCGGGCCAGCTGGTGGGCGATCTCCACCTTCTCCTCGACGTTGAGCGCGAACCCTGGCGCCTGCTCACCGTCCCGGAGGGTCGTGTCGAAGATGTAGACGCGGTTGGGATCAGCCGGTGCCATCACGGGTTCTCCATCATCCGGGCGCTCACGCGCCCACTTGCGGGGGGCCTCCCCCCTGCCTCCTCCCCCCTGCCGGGGTTGTGCATCTCGATGAGGACGTCGAGCAGGGAACCGTCGGCGCGGCCGACCAGCTCGACCTCGCCCTGCGGCGGGGGCGGCGGGGCGGCCGCGGCCGGCGGGGTGACCGGGGTGTGCTCAGCGAGCTGCTCGGGGCTCTCGACCGGGGCGTCGTAGCGCGGCGGTGCGGTGGGCGCCATCGTCAGTCCCCCACCAGCACGCCGGCGGAGCGGCGCTTGCGCTCGGCGGCCTCGAGGTCGGGCTGCGCCGCCGCGCTGCGCGCCTGGTGCTTGCTGCTCAGCCGCAGCCCGTCGCGGCCGCGGGCCATCGCCACGGTGCCGCTGCGGGCGACCTCGCGGATGCCGAAGGGACGCACCAGCTCGAGGAAGGTGTCGACCTGGTCCTCGGAGCCGCTCATCTCCAGGACCATCGACTCGACGCCGACGTCGGCGATCTTGCCCTTGAAGATGTCGACGATCTGGAGCAGCTCGCTGCGGTCGCCGCGCGAGGCCGCGACCTTGACCAGCACCAGCTCGCGGTCGACGATCGGGTCCTCGGTGATGTCGCTGATCTTCACCACCTCGATCAGCTTGTAGAGCTGCTTCACCGCCTGGTCGGCGGTGGCCCGGCCGACGTCGACGGCGATGGTCATCCGCGACACCGAGTCGTCGTCGGTCTCGCCGACGGTCAGCGAGGTGATGTTCATCCCCCGCCGGCGGATCATGCTGGCGACCTTGTTGAGCACGCCGGGATGGTTCTCGACGAGCAGCGAGAGCAGTCGGTGGCGCGAGCTCACATCCCCTCCTCCATGATCTCCTCGACGAAGTCGGGAAGGCCGGCTCCGAGGGGCACGATCGGCCGCACGTTCGCCTCGGGATCGATGATGAACTCGGCCAGGCAGGGGCCCTGGTGCTCCTGCATCTGCCGGAGGATGCCCGCCACCTCGTCGAGGCGGTCGGTGCGCCAGCCGGGGATCCCGTAGGCGTCGGCGAGCTTGACGAAGTCGGGGGCGCCGTGGAGGTCGATGGCGCTGCGCACCCCCTCGTAGTAGTCGTCCTGGAACTGGCGCACCATCCCCAGGCAGTAGTTGTTGAGGATGATGATCTTGACGTCGAGGTTCTCGTGCACCGCGGTGGCCAGCTCCTGCATGGTCATCACGAAGCCCCCCTCGCCGGCGATGCACCACACCGCCTTGTCGGGCCGGGCGCGCCGCGCCCCCAGCGCCGCGGGGAACGAGAACCCCATGGTGCCGGCGCCGCCGCTGTTGAGGAAGAGGCCGCTCTGGTGGTAGTCCCACCACAGCGCCCCCCAGATCTGGTTCTGGCCCACATCGGCGACCACGATCGCCTCGCTGTCGCAGAGCCGGTACATCTCCCTGAGCACGTCCTGCGGCTGCAGCACCCCGGTGTTGGTGCGGTAGCGGATCGGGTGCTCCTCCTTCCAGCGGTCGATCTGGGTGATCCAGGAGTCGAGCCGCTTGGGCTGCACCAGCCTGGCGATCTCGCCGAGCACGTGCTTGGCGTCGCCGACGATGGGCAGCGTGGGCCGCACGTTCTTGCCGATCTCGGCGGGATCGATGTCGATGTGGATGATGTTCTCGACCTGGGGCGCGAAGGAGTCGAGCTTGGTGGTGACCCGGTCGTCGGCGCGCATCCCCACCATGATCAGCAGGTCGCAGCCCAGCACCGCCTTGTTGGTGTAGCCGGCGCCCATGAAGCCGACCATGTGCAGGCTGAGCTCGTCGCCCACCGGGTAGGTGCCGGTGCCGAGGAGGGTCCAGCCCACCGGCACGCAGGCGCGGCGGGAGACCTCGAGCAGCTCCTCCTCGGCCTGGCTGATGAGCACGCCGCGGCCGGCGAGAAGGCAGGGGCGCCTGGCCTCGTCGATCAGCTGCGCGGCGCGGCGGATCTGCAGCGGGTTGCCCTTGAGGGTGGGGTTGTAGGAGCGCAGCCGCACCGGCTCGGCGGGCCAGTGGAAGGCCATCCTCTGGTTCTGGATGTCCTTGGGGAGGTCGATCACCACCACCCCGGGGCGTCCGGTGGTGGCGATGTGGAAGGCCTCGCGCACGATCCGGGGCAGGCTCTCGACGGTCTGGACCAGGTAGGAGTGCTTGACGATCGACATGGTCACGCCGATGACGTCGGACTCCTGGAAGGCGTCGGTGCCGACCGCGACGGTGGCCACCTGGCCGGTGATCACCACCAGCGGGGTGGAGTCGTACTGCGCGGTGGCGATGCCGGTGACGCAGTTGAGCGCGCCGGGGCCGCTGGTGGCGAAGACCACGCCGGCGCTGCCCCGCTTGGCCCGGGCGTAGCCGTCGGCCATGTGGGTGGCGCCCTGCTCGTGACGGACGAGGATGTGGTGGAGGTCCGGGAACTTCTCGAGGTGGCGGTAGATCCAGAGGTTGGCGCCACCGGGGTAGCCGAAGATCGTGTCGACCTTCTCCCGCCGCAGGCACTCGAGCAGGATCTCGGCGCCGGTCACCACGTCCCCCTCGTTGATGACCACCGGCTTGGCCCCGTTCAGAGCCGTCGTGCTCGTCACCGACACCGTCATGCTGTCCTCCTCCGCAAACAAAAAATCCCTGCGTCCACAGCTCACGTCGCTGGGACGAGGGATTTCCCCCGCGGTACCACCCGGCTTGGCCGGCCCGCGTACCGCCTCGCCTCGTGGGAGGGACAGTTCAACGAGCGACCCACTCGTCGGCGTTGATATCGGACGCCACTCCGGCCCGGTCTACTGACCCCGTGGTGGGTAGGCCACGCGGGTGGTTCGACGCTCCCCGCACCGGGTCACGGCGCGGGTCGGACGGCTCGGGGGCGAGTTCGGGATCGCGCTGGCGGCCGGCTTCCACCATCTCCGGCTCGCTGGTTCGCCTGTCGGACGAACCCTACTACTCCCCGTCGGAGCCATATTCAGTTGT
>JAQBPI010000019.1 GCA_028287605.1 Chloroflexota bacterium | reverse complement strand
CGCGTCGAGGGCGTGGGCGTGGCCGTCGGTGCGGGTGCCGCCGACGGCCACGAAGAGCGCCCCCGGGCCCGCCCTCCGGGAGTCGTAGACGGCTCGCTCGATCACCGGGTCGGCGAGCCCGGGCGGCGCCTCCAGTCCGGCGGCGGTGAGGAGCGCGGTCAGCGTGAGCACTCCGCGCAGGGTAGCGGCGCGCCCACCGGACCAGCAGGCCACCGGGAGGGGAACGCGCGGAAAGAAAGGACGGCGCGGGCGCCGCGGCCGGGACCTCCGTCGCGTGCCACCCGAAGGCGGCACTTTCCCTCTCTCAGCGACGAGGTGCAGTCTCGAAGCACTCCCGGCACTTCGAGGAACCGGCCGACGCCACGCCCAGCGCCTGATGTTGAGAACGGTGCCGCGCCCGAGTTCCTTGCGGTTCGGAGCGATCGTGCCCGGTTTGACCCCGGGCGGGAGATGGTACGGTCAATGTTGACCTTCCCGATCCACTAGCTGAGGCGACACCCGATGCCCACTTCCTCCCGCGACCTGCTCGCCGCCGCCAGGGCGGTGGTGCCCGAGGTCACCGTCGACGAGGTGCACGGGCGAGCCCGGGATCCACGGCGCGTCCTGCTCGACGTCCGCGAGCGGTACGAGTTCGAGGAGGGGCACCTGACCGGGGCCACCCACCTCAGCAAGGGCTTCCTCGAGACCCAGATCGAGGACAGGGTCGCCGACCGGTCGACCCCGATCACCCTCTACTGTGCCGGCGGGGTGCGCTCGCTGCTCGCCGCCCGGGCGCTGCGCGAGCTCGGCTACGAGGACGTCGAGTCCATGTCCGGCGGCTTCGGCGCCTGGAAGGCGAAGGGCTACGACTTCGTCGTCCCCCGCACCCTGACCCCGGAGCAGCGGCTTCGCTACAGCCGCCACCTGCTCATTCCCGAGGTGGGCGAGGAGGGCCAGGCGAAGCTGCTCGACGCCAGGGTGCTGCTCATCGGCGCCGGCGGCCTGGGCTCGCCCGCCGCCCTCTACCTGGCCGCCGCCGGGGTGGGGACGCTGGGGCTGCTCGACTTCGACACCGTCGACATGAGCAACCTGCAGCGCCAGATCATCCACAGCGTGGACCGGGTGGGCATGGCCAAGACCGAGTCCGCGCGGATCGCCATCAACGGCCTCAACCCCGACGTGCGCGTGGTCGAGCACCGCGAGATGCTCACCTCCGAGAACGCCGTCGAGCTGTTCTCGCAGTACGACGTCATCGTCAACGGCTGCGACAACTTCCCGACCCGCTACCTGGCCAACGACGCCGCGCTGTTCGCCCGCAAGCCGCTGGTCGACGGTGGCATCTTCCGCTTCGAGGGCCAGGTGACCACGGTGCTGCCCTTCGCCTCGCCCTGCTACCGCTGCCGCTACCCGTCGCCGCCGCCCCCGGAGGAGGCTCCCTCCTGCGCCGAGGCGGGCGTGCTCGGGGTGCTGCCCGGCATCGTCGGTGTGCTCCAGGCCACCGAGGTGGTGAAGCTGATCGTCGGCGCCGGCGAGCCGCTGGCCGGCCGGCTGCTCCACGTCGACGCCCTCGACATGCGCTTCCGCGAGTTCCGGGTGCCGCGCGACCCCCACTGCCCGGTCTGCGGCGAGAACCCGACGATCACCGAGCCGATCGACTACGAGGGCTTCTGCCTCAATCCCAACCTGGCTCCCGCGGGGGCCGCCGCCGGGGCGCACTGAGGGGCCACTGCACCACGGTGTAGCGTTGACACACGGTGGATGGGGGGCGAGAATCGCCGCCCATGACGCCTCCCGAGGAGGATCTCGGTCCACCTCGAGCCGCCGGCGATCACTCGACGGGGGCCAGCAGCGCCGTCCCTTCCCATCTGCGCGCCTACGCACGCAGTGCGCTTCAGATCGATCAGCAGATCCATGAGCTGGCGAGGCGGCTGGGTGCGGTGCTCGACGCGTATCGCGCCACCCGTCCAGAGTTCGGAGCGCCCTTGCCGCGCCTCGAGGATGACCTGGCTCGGTACGCGCGGCGCTGCCAGGAGATCGACCTCTGGGTGGGTCGGGTGGCCGACGCGTTCGAACGGGCTGGAGCGCGGGGCAACGATGGGTTGGTGCTCGCAGACGACCTCGCGGTCACGGACGCTCTGCACGAGGCTCAGGCGCAGCAGAGGGATCACACGGCTCCTACCGCGAAGAAGCATCACGACGCTGGAGGCGGCGGGCTCCTCGGGGTCCTCGGTGGAGTAGCCCACGCTGTGTGGTCCGACCCTATCGGTGCCGGCGAGGGCGTCGTCGGAGAGGTTGGCCGCCTCCTCACGCACCCCGGTGACGTCCTGGGCGGCGCCGCCCATGTCGCCGAGGACCTCCTCCACGACTTCTCATCCCCGCTCGGCGGCCTCGTGCATTCATCGAAGCTTCTCTCGACGGCGGTCGCATTGCTGACCCCCTGGGGGCTGGCTGCCGCTGACGCGGAGGCATTCGTCAGGGATCCGTTGGGCTCCGCAGAGGACTTCGGTAGCGGTCTGCTGAGCGGGCTCAGCGACCTGAAGGACCTGGGTGTTCTGCTGTCCAAGCTTCAGCCCCAGTACCTTCTGATCGACCCGCAGGAGGCGCTCCGCACCCGGCTGAACGTGACCAGGGGCCTGATGCAGCTTGGGAAGCTGTCGCCCGAGTACGCGATCCTGGACCCTGTCGGGGCTGTGGTGAAGGCGACTCGGCTGGCCGACAGCACCCTGGATCTCCAGGATCTGAAGAGCGGCAACCTGCTGCGCTGGCAGGGGCGTATGACCCCCGGGGTGCTCTTGGCGCTGCTCGGAGGAGGGGCGGCACCGGCTACCCGGGTCGCCGTGACGGCGTCGGAGGGGGCCGCCGTTCCGGGCGCTGCGCAGGTGGCCGCAGCACTGGGAACTGAGGACGCTGCTGCGACCTCGACCGCCTACGCGGAGGCGTTGGCCGGCGGCCGGAACTCCGGGTTCCTGAGGAACTACGTCGGCCGAAGTCAGGCTGAGCTGGAACGAGGCATCCGTTCATTGCAACGGCAGATCGATCTCCATCTCAGGAAGATCGCAGCTCCAGGCGACTTCATCGAGAACTGGGATGGGCTCAGTCCCACCCAGCAGAAGGCACTGGTCGGAAAGAAGTGGCCGGCCGACATCGCTCGACAGCGCGCGCAGCTCACGATTCTCGAGAGCCTGCTGCGTTCACATCACGGGGGCTGACTTGTGGCACGTGAGGAGGTGTGCACACTGTTCCTCGGGGACTTGGGGCAGCTTGTCGGGGATATGGCACTCGAGGCGAGGAGGCGAAGGGACTCGGCGAGAGGCGGCCCCGACGAGGAATTCGAGGCGGGGCGTCTGATGGGCCTGCATGAGGTGGTCTCCCTGATGCAGCAGCAGGCCGATGCCTTCGGGCTACCGAGGGATGTGCTGCGCTTGGAGGCGATCGATCCGGAGCGCGACCTGCTGTAGCGATGCCCTCCGATCGGTACCCTCCAGATCCTGACCGATGGAAAATGGGAATGGCCGTCGGACCTCGCCTACTACGTGGACAGATATCAGGTGCGTCTGCCCGATGACTTCGTCGAGCACATGGCGTCGCAGGAGTGGCAGCCCCCGCCTCTGAGCGAGGCAGAGCTCATGAACCTGGTCAGGGAGCAATGCGGATGAGGCGCCGGCCTGAGAGGGACTGGTGAAGGGTGATCGGGCTCCTCAGCCTCCGGGCGGATAGGCCTCGGCGAGGAAGTCGTTCAGCAGGGCGCCGAACTCTGCGGGCTGCTCGAGGTTGGACAGGTGCCCCGCCTGCTCGATCACCGCGAAGCGCGAGCCGGGGATGGTCGCCGCCATGGCGCGCATCTCGTCGACCGGGGCGTTCGCATCCTCGGCGCCGCAGATCACCAGGGTGGGCACCCGGATGGCGGCGATCAGCGCGGTGCTGTCCGGGCGCGCCGCCATCGCCTCCTGACAGGCGGCCACCCCCTCCGGGGTGCAGCGGCGGATCCGGCCACGGACCGGGTCGGCGACGTGCACCTCCTCGCGGCCGCGGGCGCTGAGGAGCTTCAGCAGCATGGGCTCGACGATCGGCTCGACCCCCTCGGCGCGCACCCGTGCGGCCATCGCCAGCCGGTCGGCTCGGGCGGGCTCGGGGTCGGCCGCCGCCCGGGTGTCGGCGAGCACCAGCGCGCGGACCCGCTGCGGCGCCCGGCGGAGCATCGCCATCGCGGTGTAGCCGCCCATGGAGAGGCCGACGACCGCCACCTCGTCGACGCCGCGGGCGTCGAGCTCGTCGAGCACCGCCGCGGCGACGGCGTCGAGGGTGAGCCCCGGCGGTGGCGGCGGCGAGGCGCCGCAGCCGAAGGCGTCGGGGCGGAGGCAGCGCCAGCGATCGCTCAGCACCGCCACCTGGTGGTCCCACTGCGAGCCGTCGAGGGGAAAGGCGTGGAGCAGGAGCAGCGCCCGGCCCTCGCCGGTGTCGTGGAGGTGGGGCGCCCCGGTCAGGCGCTCGCGGCCTGGTCGACGACGACCGGGAAGTCGACGTCGAGCGACGCGCGCTCGATCCGGGTGCGCGCCATCCGCTCGACGTCGCGCAGTCGCAGGATCTCGCTGGGGGTGATCAGGGTGACGGCCACGCCCTTGCGTCCCGCCCGGCCGGTGCGGCCGACGCGATGCAGGTAGTCCTCCGGGGTCAGCGGGACGTCGAAGTTGATGACGTGGGAGATGTCGTCGATGTCGAGTCCGCGGGCGGCGATGTTGGTGGCGATCAGCGAGCGGGTGTGCGCGTCCTTGAACTGCTGCATCGCCCGGTCGCGGTCCTTCTGGGAGAGGTCGCCGTGGAGCAGCCCCGGGTTGTACCCGCGCGAGCGCAGCTGGATCTCCAGCATGTCGGCGTTGCGCTTGGTCTCGGTGAAGATCAGCGCCATGGTGAGGTCGGGCTGGTCGAGGATGCGGCTGAGCGCGTCGACCTTGTCCGCCCAGCTGGTCTGCAGGTAGAGCTGCCGGATGTCGGAGGCGATCTCCGGGGTGTCACTGACGGTGATGCGCTCGGGGTCGCGCATGTACTTGCTGCTGAGCCGCGCCACCCAGTCGGGCACGGTGGCGCTGAAGAGCAGCGTCTGCCGGTCGGTGGGGCACTGGCGGAGGATCCGCTCGACGTCGGGCGCGAAGCCCATGTCCAGCATCCGGTCGGCCTCGTCGAGCACCGCGATGCGCACCCCGGCGAGCGAGATGGTGCCGCGGTTGCAGTGGTCGAGGAGACGGCCGGGCGTGGCCACCACCACCTGCGGGTGGGTGTGCAGCAGGTCGAGCTGGCGCTTGATCGCCTCGCCCCCGAAGATCGCGATCGAGCGGATGCCCCGGGGAGCGCCGAGCCGGGTGAGCTCGTCGTGCACCTGGACGCAGAGCTCGCGGGTCGGGCAGAGGACGAGCGCCTGGACCGCCGGGCCGTTGGGGTCGCTGCGCTCGACGATGGGGACGCCGAACGCGACGGTCTTGCCGCTGCCGGTGTGCGCCTGGCCGATGACGTCGCGGCCCTCGCGCCCCGGTGGGATCGCCCGCGCCTGGATCGGCGTCGCCTCGGTGAACCCCATGGCGCGAACGGCTTCCATCACGGGTTCGCTGAGGCCAAGGGCATCGAAGCGGACGCGAGGTTCGGGATCAGAGGTCGCGACCCTGTCCTCATCGAGAGGACGGGGTCTCGCGACGGGCGGCCGGTTGGGCCGCAGGCGAGAGCGTTGGCGCAAGACCACACGAGAGTACCACAGGTCCCCGAACACGTGATCGGAGCAGCTCCCCGCTCGCGTATAAAGCGGTGATGGCCCCGCTCGTGCTCTGCACCCTGCCCCTGCCCGCGCCCGCTCCCGAGCTGCTGGCCGCCGCCGCCGAGGTGCGCGTGCTCGGCCGCAGCCCCGGTGCGGAGGAGCTCGGCGCCGAGCTCGCCGCCGGCGTGGACGTGCTCTGCGCCCAGCTCCGCGACCCCGTCACCCCCGCCGTCCTCGACGCCGGCCTGCCGCGCCTGCGCGCGGTCAGCCTCTTCAGCGTGGGCTTCGACAACGTGGACATCCCCGCGGCCAGCGAGCGCCGCGTGGTGGTCGGGCACACCCCCGGGGTGCTCAGCGACGCCACCGCCGACTGCGCCCTCGGCCTGATCCTCGCCGCCGCCCGGCGGCTCTGCGAGGGTGACGCGGTGACCCGCAGCGGCGGCTTCCGCGGTGTCGAGCCGGAGTTCATGCTCGGCCTCGACCTCCACGACGCGCTGCTGGGCATCGTCGGATTCGGCCGCATCGGCCAGGG
>JAQBPI010000242.1 GCA_028287605.1 Chloroflexota bacterium | reverse complement strand
CCGGCTGCTCGACGACCCGGAGTACGTCGAGCTCAGCCGCCGCCTGGTGGGCCGGCCGCGGACGGTGGTGTCGCGCGACGGCACCCGGCTTCACGCCGAGGTCTTCGGCGCCGAGACCGGCCCCACCCTGGTGCTCCTCCACGGGTGGACCTGCGCGCGGCGCTTCTGGCATCCGCAGATCGTCGAGCTCTCCCGCGACTTCCGCGTGGTCGCCTTCGACCTGCGCGGCCATGGGGAGAGCGGGCCCGGCGAGTTCTCCACGGACGCGCTCGCCGACGACCTCTCCGCGGTGCTCGCCGCCTGTCTCCCGGCCGGCGAGCGGGCGGTCCTGGTGGGGCACTCGATGGGTGCGATGGCGATGCTGGCCTGGGCGGGGCGCCATCCCGCCGAGGTCGAGCGCGCCGCCGGTGCGGTGCTGGTGAGCACCGGCTTCGGCGACCTGGCCGTCGAGTCCCGGCTGCTCCCCCTCCCCCGCTCCCTGGTGCGCACCCGGCGGCTGGCCGGCGCGGCGTTGCTCACCGCCCCCCCGATCCCGTTCTCCCGGCTGGCCCCGATCTCGCGCCGCGGCGTCCGGTTCATGTGCCTCGGGCACGCGGCCACCCCGGCGCAGGTGGCCTTCTGCTGCGACGTCGTCCTCTCCTGCCGCGCCGACACCTGGGTCGGCTGGGGCAGGGTCCTCGGCCGCCTCGATCTCGGCAGCGCGGTCGAGCGGCTGACCGTTCCCACCCTGGTGATGGCCGGCGAGCACGACCGGCTCACCCCGCCCTCGCACGCCCGGCGGCTGGAGCGCTCGCTGCCCCGGCCCGCGGGCCTGGTGGTGGTGCCCGGGGCCGGCCACATGCTCCCCGTCGAGCGCGCCGACGAGGTCAACAGCCGGGTCCGCGAGTTCGCCGGCGCCCTCCTGGGGGCGGCCCGCCCGCGGCGCTGACCCGGGCGGGACGCGGCGCATCACCACTGACTCGGCTTTCACTTCAGCATTGTGCGCATATAATATGATAGTTACCATATAGGGATAGGTCGTCGCCCCACTCCGGTGCGGCGGCGGTGAGAAGGAGCAGCCGGGCATGGGCGATCGAGCCACAACTCCGCAGGATCAGTCGTTGCCCGAGCTGCTCAAGCAGCTCGCGGAGGAGGGAAGCACCCTCGTCCGCCAGGAGATCGAGCTGGCCAAGGCCGAGGTCGGCCAGAAGGTCGGCAGGGTCAAGGACGTCGCCCCGGCGGCCGCCGGGATGGCCCGGAAGGACCTCGCCCTCGCCGGCCGGGAGGTGAAGTCCAAGGGCAGGACGATGGCGATCGGCGCCGCCGCCCTCGCGGTCGCGGGGGTGGTCGCCCTGATCGCCCTCGGGATGGTCGCGGCCACGCTCACCACCGTCCTCGCCCTCTGGCTGCCGGTGTGGACCGCCGCGCTGGTCGTGACCCTGATCCTCCTCGTTCTCACCGCCGTGCTGGCCATGACCGGCGTGGCCCGGTTGCGCGCCGCCATGCCGCTGCTTCCCGCGGAGACGGTGAGCACGATGAAGCAGGACGTCGAGGCCGTGAAGGCCAAGGTCAGGGAGGCCTTCCCGCCGATGCGCCGGCAGACCGTCGAGACCGTCAAGGAGGACGTCGCGATGGTCAAGGAGGACATCGGGCTGCTCAAGGACAGCGTGGCCGGCCATCCGCCCGCGCCCGGCGGGAACGGCAGCGGGGCGGGCACGGAGCTGACCGGCCGCAGCACCGGGGGCGAGCTCAGCGAGGAGGCACGCCAGTGGCTGGCGCAGCGGCAGGCGTGAGCACCGACACCACCCCGACACCGTTCACGGAGGAAGCTCGATGGGTCATCTGATCGCCTGGCTGCTCGTCGGCCTGATCGCGGGAGCGCTCGCGGGCCGCGTCGTCGAGGGAGGCGGCTTCGGCGTCCTCGGCGACATCGTGGTGGGCTTGGTGGGGGCGTTCATCGGCGGCCTCATCCTCCACGCCCTCACCAGCAGCGACGTGGCCGGCAGCTTCATCGGCGAATGCATCGTGGCCTTCGTCGGAGCGTGCCTCCTGCTCGCGGTGCTGCGCAGGGTCGGACCTGGCAGAAGTGGCGGTAGGGGGGCCACGGCCGCGTTCCGGCGCTGACCGCTCCGGTCCGACCGCGACCCGCCTCGACCATGCTGCACGGCGATGCCGTGGGACGCACCTGGCCGGCGACGTCCTCACCGGTGCGCTCACGGCCACCGGCAGCACCGTTCAGGTCGCCGTGTCGTGTCCCCTCTTCGAGCCCGGGGCCACGCCGAGACGGCCCACCATGCGGGACGGGTCGACGATCCGGTCGAACTCACCACCGCTGACGTATCCGCATGCCAGGGCTGCTTCCCGAAGGGTCGTACCCTCGTCGTTCGCCCTGTGCCGATCGCCGACGCCCTGTCGTAGCCGATCACCGGCGACAACGCGGTCACCAGCATCAGGGACTCGTTGACGAACGTGTCGATCCGCTCGCGGTTGAGCTCGGTGCCCTCGATGCAGTACTCACGCAGCTTCGTGCACGCGTCGCCCAGAATGGTGGCTGAGTGAAGGAAGTTGTTGATGATGATCGGGCGCATGGCGTTGAGCTCGAAGTTCCCCTGCGAGCCGGCGAAGGCAATGGCCACCGTCCTCCGAGAGCACCTGGATGCAGACCATCACCATGGCCTCGCACTGGGTCGGGTTGACCTTGCCTCACTCGCCTGTCGCTGAGCTGTCATTGCCATGGTGATTCCTCCTTGGTCCGGGTGGTCCCGTGGACGACGGCCGGCTGGGCGTCGGCGGTGCGAGCACGTCCGAAGTCCATGACGAGGAGGCCCGTCATGACCTCATCTGCTGGGCGGGGGGGAGGTTCAGCCTCGTGCTCCGAGACCAGATCAACCGAGGCGCCCTGACCCCAGGACAGGCCCTGCCGACCGAACTCGCCCTGGGCGAGCAATTCGCCGTGTCCCGGATCACCGTTCGCCGGGCCCTTCAGGACCTCGCCGACCAGGGCTACGTGCGACGAAGGCCCGGCCGAGGCACCTTCGTTCTCGAAAGACGGCCGACCTCCCCTCCCCCCTCGCCCGACGTGCCCTGTTCGAGATTCTCGCCGCCGCAGGAGTCAGGATGGGTCGCGTGGTGCACGAGATCACCGCGGAGCTCGCCGATCCCCTCAGAGCGCGCCTCCTGCACTGCAGCATCGGCGCCCCACTCATCAGGGGCAACCGACTCGTGTACGACCAGGACGGCAGCCCCGTAGAGCATCTGTCGGGCTTCCTGTCACCAGACAGAAGCAGGATCCTCATGGACATTCCCGCCAAGGACATCGACGACGCACATTCCATCTACATCGCCCACGACATTCCCCGAACAGCTCACCCCTGAGACGTCTGGTCGAACCGTCGGATGACTGCGACAGTGGCTTCCGCGACATTGGCTCAGCAGCACGGCGGCCTCCACCGTCATCAGCGGCTCGCCACCTGATCGCCGAGGATGTCCAGCGCTCCCTCGCCGAGCCGTGCGCGCAGCACCTTCTTGTCGAACTTGCCGACGCTGGTCTTGGGGACCTCGCTCACGAAGGCCCAGCGCTCCGGCACCCACCAGCTCGGCACCCTGCCGTCGAGGAACCCGCGCAACTCCTCCACGGTCGCGGTGCGGTCGGGATCGACGACCACGCAGGCGAGCGGGCGCTCGTCCCAGCGCTCGTCCCTGACCGCGATCACCGCCGCCTCGACCACCGCGGGGTGGGCCATGATCGCCGCCTCCAGGTCCATCGAGGAGATCCACTCGCCGCCCGACTTGATGACATCCTTGGCACGATCGGAGAGCTGGATGAAGCCCCGTTCGTCGATCGTGCCGACGTCGCCGGTGCGCAGCCAGCCGTCGTCGAAGCGGTCGGGAGCGGGGTCGCGGTGGTAGGCGCCGGTGACCCAGTTGCCGCGCACCTCGATCTCCCCCACCGCGACGCCGTCCCAGGGCAGCACCGTGCCGTCGTCGGCGACGTGGCGCGCCTCGACCCCCGCGGCGAGGCGGCCGGACTTGCCGCGGTACCGCCACTCGTCCTGGGGAGCGCCGTGCTTCGGGGGACGGGAGACGGCGGCGATCGGGCTGGTCTCGGTCATCCCCCACGCCTGCATGACGGTGATGCCGTGCCGCTCGTGGAAGCGCTGCTGCAGGATCAGCGGCACCGCCGAGCCGCCGCTGAGCATGAGCCGCAGCGAGGACAGGTCGGCGGGGTGGGTCTCGAGGTACCGGAGGATCTCGTTGAGGATGGTGGGCACCCCTCCCGAGATGGTCGGCCGCTCCGCCTCCATCAGCCGGACCATCGGCTCGGCCTGCAGGAACCGTCCCGGCAGGATGAGGTCGGCCCCCGCCATCCACGACGCGTAGGGAAGGCCCCAGCAGTTTGCGTGGAACATCGGAACCATGGGCAGCACCCGGTCGTACTGGCTCACCGCGAAGGTGTTGCCCATCGCCGACGCCATCGAGTGCAGGTAGGTCGACCGGTGGCTGTAGACGACGCCCTTGGGGTTGCCGGTGGTGCCGCTCGTGTAGCACATGGCGGCCGCGCTGCGCTCGTCCGTCTCCGGCCAGTCGTGGTGGTCGGGCTCGTCCGCCACCAGCTCCGAGTGGCGCAGCACGTCGCCGAGCGCGGACGCGTCCCCGTCGCCGACGACGACAATCCTCTCGACGGTGGTCAGGTCCCCCCGGACGCGCGCCAGCACCGGCACCAGCGAGTCGTCGACGAGGATCATCCGGTCCTCGGCGTGGTTGATGACGTAGGTGAGCTGCTCGGGAAAGAGGCGCAGGTTCAGGGTGTGCAGCACCGCGCCCATCGAGGGCACCGCGAGGTACGCCTCGAAGTGCTCCTGCGTGTTCCAGCAGAGGGTGCCGACGCGGTCGCCCTCGCCGACGCCGAGCCGCCGCAGCGCGTTCGCCAGACGGGCGGCGCCCGCGCCCACCTCGCTGTAGCGGGCGCGGCGGACGCGGTCGCCCTCGAAGGTGACCACCTCGCTGTCGGCGTACACCGCGAGCCCGTGCGCGAGCAGCGAGCCGACGGTCAGCGGTCGCTCCGGCATGGTGCTCTGCATCATTCGTCCTCCCGGCCATGCCCCGGCGCGACGGGCCTGGGCCGGGCAGTACGGTACTGCTTGCTCGGGGGGGACTGCTGCCGGTTTTGACTCGGGGGGGACTGCGTCCCCCCCGCTGAGGGCGTGGTCCGGGAAGCCGTGCAGGCAGAGGGCGAGCGGCCCGTCCTCCGGCCCCGCCTCGAGATACGCGAAGTCGATCCCGTTGGCCGGAACGCGGCGGATCTCCGCGGTCGGCGTCGCCAAGCCGGTCACCTCCTCGAGCGTGGCTTGGAGCGGTTGCGCGCCGGAGCACCGCGGGGCTCGGGGTCCGCGGCGGGCGCGACGTGCCTCGGGGGAATCGGCGTGGGGCTGTGGAAGCGGCCGGTCATCCGCCGCCGCGCCAGGAACGGGTAGATCCCGGCCCCGGCGACGGCGCCGGCGGCGACCTTGACCGGGACCAGCACCGCCGCGACCGCGGTCGGCGAGGCGTGGCTGAGCGGGCCGTGGGAGAAGGCCACGCTGCAGGCGGCGAAGCCGAGGTACATCCCCACGAGGACGCAGCCGGCGAAGACCTGCGACTGCAGGAGGCTGGGCCGGCGATTGCGGACGCGGTACTGCACCACCAGGTAGCCGAGGCCGTAGCCCATGGCCACGGTGATGGGCTCCGGAAGGGTGAGGAGGTGGAGGAGCACCCTGGGGATCTGCCGGCCGCCGGAGGTGAGGAGGGCGAGAAGCGCGCAGGCGGGCACATAGGCCGCGGTGCCGTGGAGCACCAGGTCCCAGCGCAGCTGCGCCGCCGTGGGCACGCTCGCCGGCGCCGGCTCTGTCTCAGCCACCGTGCCCGGCCGCGGGCGCAGCCGACCATGCCGAGCGCGGGGGCGGCGACCCCTCGCAGAGGCCCTCAGACGCCACCGCCGGTCCTCCCGTGAGCCGCCATCGCCCCACCTCCCCCTGGTGTTGGCGCCCTCCGTCCTGTCTCTCCCGACGGGACGAACCGGCGGCTGGCCCGAAGTCTGGCACCCCCGAGACCCGCCCGACAATCGCGCGCACGGGGAGGGGGGCCTCCCTCTCCGGGACGGGGGCATGGAAACGGGAGCGGCGGCCCGGGCGACCGGACACCGACTCCCGAAGACGTGCAATCCTGTACCGGGGGGGGGCCGGTCGCGAGGCCCCGAGCACGGAACGAAGGAGTGAGCAGGGTGAGGATCGACACCCACCTCGGCGACCTGTCCGGCGCGGCCGAGCGCGCCGTGGCCCTGGAGCAGGCGGGCTTCGACGGGCTGATGAGCGTGGAGACCCAGCACGACCCCTTCCTCCCCCTGGTCGTCGCCGCCGAGCACACCCGGCGTGTCGACCTCATCACCGGGATCGCCGTCGCCTTCGCGCGCAACCCGATGACCCTGGCCCACGTCGGCCACGACCTGCAGGAGTACTCGAAGGGGCGCTTCATCCTCGGCCTCGGGTCGCAGATCCGGCCCCACATCGAGAAGCGCTTCAGCATGACCTGGTCGCACCCGGCCCCGCGGATGCGCGAGCTGATCAGCGCCGTGCGGACGATCTGGGAGGCGTGGGACACGGGGTCGAAGCTCGACTTCCGGGGCGACTTCTACACCCACACGCTGATGACGCCGTTCTTCAACCCCGGGCCCAACCCCCATGGCAACCCCCGCATCTTCGTGGCCGCGGTCGGCCAGGCGATGACCGAGGCGGCCGCCGAGGTGGCCGACGGGATCATCCTCCACGCCTTCACCAACGAGCGCTATCTCCGCGACGTCACCCTCCCCGCCGTCGAGCGCGGGCTCGCCCGGTCCGGTCGCCGCCGCGAGGACTTCGAGATCTCCCTCCCCTGCTTCGTGATCACCGGTGAGGAGCAGGCCGACGTCGACGCGCTGCGCTCGGCGGTGCGCGCGCAGATCGCCTTCTACGGTTCCACCCCCGCCTACCGCCCCGCCCTCGAGGTGCACGGCTGGGGCGACCTGCAGGGAGAGCTCAACACCCTCTCCAAGCAGGGACGCTGGGCGGACATGGCCGAGCTGATCGACGGCTCGGTGCTCGACGCCTTCGCCGTCCAGGGCACCGCCGACGACATTCCCGAGCGCCTGCTGGCCCGCTTCGGAGACATCGTCGACCGACTCAGCTTCTACGCGTTCCCCGGCGGCGGTGCCGGCGGCTGGGCACGCATCGTCGACGGGCTGCGGCGCGGCACCGCGGGCAGCCGGACCTGAGGAGGACCTGGACGATGCCTCGTTACCGTCGCGCTCCGGCCGCCGCCGTTGCCGGGCTGGCGGCGCTGACCGCCCTGTCGGTGGGGCCGGCGCGCGCCACCGTGGCCGCCCCCGCCGCGGGCCCGATCGTCAGCCACATGGTCACCTTCCAGGTCACGAACTCGAACAGCTCGGCGGTTCCCTGCCAGAGCGACGCGGCCTCCTACTCCATCCACGGCCGGCTGGTGGGCACGGCGAACGAGTTCAGCCCGCTCAGCCCGAGCCGCGCGGTGGTGCTCGACCTGCACGGGCTCGGCTACGGCCAGTTCTTCTGGGACTTCGAGATCGTCCCCGGATACGACTGGTCCGATGCGATGGCCTCGCACGGGGTGGCCTCGCTGATCGTCGACCGGCTCGGCTACGGGGTGAGCAGCCATCCCCCGGGGATGCAGAGCTGCATCGGCGCACAGGCCGACATCGCGCACCAGGTCGTCCAGGCGCTCCGCACCGGCGGCTACACCATGGACGCCGCGCCGGGGCTGAGCTTCGTGCGCGTCGGGCTGGCCGGCCACTCGGCGGGCGGGGCCATCGCCCAGGCCGAGGCCTACTCGTTCCACGACGTCGACGCACTGATGGTCCTCTCCTGGGCCGACCTCGGCGCCTCCCCGAAGGTCCTCTCCGACCTCGGCCAGGCAGGCGTCGTCTGCGTGAGCGGCGGCAATCCTCCCGGCTATGCCCCCCTCGGCCAGAGCAAGGAGGAGTTCCAGGCGCTGATGTTCCACGACGCCGACCCGTCGGTCGAGGGTGAGGCCACCCGGCTGCGCAAGGTCGACCCCTGCGGTGACGACAGCTCCATCCCCGCCGCCATCACCACCGACTCCCAGAGGGTGGCGTCGATCCAGGTGCCGGTGCTGCTGGCCATCGGCGCCAACGACGCGATCTTCCCGCCGCCCGCGCTGGACCGGCAGAAGGGCATGTTCACCGGGAGCAGGGACGTCACCGCGATCACCGTCCAGGACACCGGCCATGCGCTGAGCCTGGAGCGCTCCGCCCCCTACACCCGCGACGCCGTCGCAGCCTGGCTCTGCCAGCGCGGCTTCTGCTGAGTCGGCCGGGCTGCCTGCCGCCTGTTGGGGTGCTCGGCCGATCTGCCGCCGGTGGGGATGCCCGGCAGTTCTGCCGCCGGTTGAGATTCGCGTGGGGCCGCTCTGCCGCCGGTTTTGACTCGGGGGGGACTGCGTCCCCCCCGTTCGGTCGCAAGTCAGCGATGGCCCCTGGCGTGGCCACCCGTCAAGCGATGAAAATGCACCAGCCGTCCGGCGACATCGGGATGTCTTTGGTGCCGTAAGCCCGGTCGCAAGTCGGATGCGGGGACCTGGGGCACCCTCACCTGTTGCCTTGAGCACGAGTATCAGACTCTTAGGAAGCAGGTCCCTCCGGGCGGCGTCATGGACACCGGAGGTTGCGGAATGGACCGAGTCGTCGAACGGGTGGCTGGCCTCGACGTCCACAAGGACACGGTGGTGGCCACGGTGCGCGTCCCCGCTGAGGACGGGAGGCGCCACGAGGAGACGCATACCTTCGGGACCACCCTGAGCGACCTGCTGACCCTGGTGGACTGGCTGGCCAGCCACCGGGTGACGCTGGTGGGGATGGAGGCCACGGGGGTGTACTGGAAGCCGGTGTACTTCGTGCTCGAGGATGCGCTGGAGTGCTGGCTGCTCAACGCCCGCCATCTCAAGGCGGTGCCGGGGCGCAAGACCGACGTGGCCGACTCGGCGTGGATCGCCCAGCTGGTGGAGCACGGGCTGGTGCGTCCCAGCTTCGTCCCGCCGAAGCCGATCCGGGACCTGCGCGATCTCACCCGGTACCGGAAGGCACAGATCCAGGAGCGGACTCGCGAGGCCCAGCGGTTGGACAAGGTGCTCCAGGACGCCGGGGTCAAGCTCTCCTCGGTGGCGACCAACATCCTGGGGAAGTCGGCGCGCGACATGCTCGACGCCCTGGTGTCGGGGACCACCGACCCGGAGGTGCTTGCCGAGCTGGCGCGGGGCCGGATGCGGAAGAAGCTGCCGGAGCTGCGAGAGGCGCTCCGAAGCCGCTTCCGTGCGCACCATGGGCTGATCGTGGGCGAGATCCTGGGCAAGCTGGACTACCTCGACGAGATGATCGAACGGCTGTCGGAGGAGATCGGGCGGCTGATCGCCCCTTTCGGATCGGCGGTGGAACTGCTGCGGACGATCCCCGGGGTTGACCACCGCACTGCGGAGAGCCTCCTCAGCGAGATCGGAGCCGATATGAGCCGATTTGCGAGCGCCGCGCACCTCGCCTCCTGGGCGGGGATGTGCCCGGGGAACAACGAGTCCGGGGGCAAGCATCGGTCGGGTCGGACGCGGAAGGGGTCGAAGTGGCTGAGGCTGGCGCTGGTGGAGAGTGCGAAGGCGGCGTGCCGGACCAAGGAGACCTTTCTCGCCGCCCAGTACCACCGCCTCAAGGGCCGGCGCGGTCACGCGAAGGCGACGGTGGCGGTGGGCCACTCCATCCTGGTGATCGCCTACCACCTGATGTCCCGGGAGGAGCCCTACACGGAGCTCGGCGCCACCCACTACGTGGAGCGGCACGGCGGTGAGAAGTACAAGCGACGGCTGGTCGCCAGCCTGGAGCGGATGGGCTACAGCGTGACCCTCGAACCGACCGCGGCCTGAGCGGCATCGCCGCCCACCGCGGAGGCCTCCAGGCCCCGACCGAGGCGCTTCGCGCGGGGGCTATTTTCGTATCAGACATCGTGCGCTGGCGCGCCCGATGCCGGCTCCCGCCCCCCCTCGCCGGCACTCGCCGGCGGCGCGCGCTTCGCGCTCGCTATTTGCTCCCCCACCCGCCGAGCTACCAGCTGAGGAACGCTGCGCGTTCCTCCTGGGAAACCGCACGATCCACGGAGAGGGCGGCGCAGCGAGGTGCCCCCGAGAAGGCCGTGATGCCCATGCGGGGCGTCAAGCACCCCACCCGCCAAGCCGCTCGGGGGGTGGGTGTGATGAACGCGCAGCGTTCCTCCTGGTCCCTCTACCTGACGACCCTTCACTATAAGCGCGCTAAGCGCGCGTCGCCGGCGAGTGCCGGCGGGGAGGGGGGCAGCGCCGGCATCGGGCGCCCCAGCGCACGATGTCTTGCGCTAGACGGGGGGAGGCGCAGCCTTCCCCCGGTAAAGACC